>JACQAM010000006.1 GCA_016194975.1 Bacteroidota bacterium | reverse complement strand
GAATGAAATAGAAATTGTTTCAGATAATTTTCCCGGCGGAATTTATTTGTTGCAAGTAAAAAGTAAAGACGGCAAAATTATCTGCAGTAAAAAAATGGTCAAACAATGATCGTGTTACGTGAAATAAAAGTATTACGCAATATTGAAAATGGAACACAATCAATTGACGTATCTTCTTTAGCGAACGGAGTGTATTTTGTGACCTTAACAGCAGGGGAAATGATAGAGCGTAAAAAAATAATAATCGAGAAATAATGCGAAAACTTTTATATCTGATAATTTTCCTATTGTGTTTTTCTTCCTGCAGAAGAAAGGACACTTATCCGGATTATGAAGGAATTATTGGGAAGTACAAATTGGTTTTTATCCATGAACACGATGATTCTTTGCCTTCGGATTCATTTCAATTAATAATTCCCTCTGATAAGTATGAAATAGAATTCAGGCGATGGAGTAAGGTAAAACTGATCAAGAATGATAAATGTGAAAAAACGCTGAAAGTTTATTCTTGTAAAGCGCAATTAACCGGATCATATGGCTATAGCTCTGATTTTTATTTAAATATTAACGGGGAATATTATGTTATTACTTTCCCTTATCCCACTAATACAGGAAACATAGGAGCTGATACACTCTATGTCCAAAAAAACTTTTATCCTTTCGGGTTGGCTGCCGCGGATAGCAATCATGAATATTATTGTTATTACATAAAGGAATGAAAAAAACAAAGTTGTTTTCCAACACAACTCACAGCAGCGTTCATTTTTTCTTAGAAAATCTCAGCGGCAATTTCATGAAGCTTCCTGGTGTTTCAGTTTCTAATTGTATCTACTCCTTAAAACTAATTAATGTACAAGGGGAAATGATAATGGAAGAAAATCAACTATCAGGGATTGATGATTTTGACTGTTCCTCTTTGTCTCCGGGTATGTATTTCATTGAAATTTTTGAAGGAAATGAAAAACATATTTACAAACTCATTATCCAATGAAGAAAATAATTTGCATCTGTATGATTTTAATTTTCACCCTGTCCTGTAAAAAGGAAGTTGAATTTTGGGGAGACAAAGTAGTTTATCATAAATGGAAATTTCTGTATTCATCACGATATATTCCCAGCCAGGGAATGCAGATTTTGACTTCCCCAGACACCTATGAGCTTGAATTCCGTAATGATGGCTCATTTTTGTTCTATAGAAATTCTAAAGTCCTGAGAAAAGGAAAAATGATTGACCCTGAGTTTCGGAGTTATGGCTACGATTCTCTTAGCCATTCTTATAATGAAGGACTTGGTTTTTGGACAAAAAATAAAGAAAAGTTTGGAGTTGGTTTCCACAGTAAAACCACTGATTTTGACACTTTGCAGGCAATAAATATGTTTCCTTTCGTAGATACTAATTTAGGCGCGTATTTTACTAACTATTTTATTCGGGAATAAATGAATAGTATTTTATACAGACTTGCATTTTTTATCGCTGTATTTCTTTTGCAGAGTTCCAGGGCATCGTCCAATGATAGTATTGCTGCTGGTAAAGAAAGAAAGAATTCGATTTATTTAGAATTTTACGGGAACAATTATTTATCTCCGTTTTCATTCAATTCAAATTCAAAAATTTCTATCAATTATTCGTTTAGGTCAAATCAGAAGAAATATTTTTTGGAATTCTGCGTAGGATTCAGCCTTTATCATTCTGATTGGGCCGATGATCCCTGGTACAGAAACTATAATTATCACGATCGTTACCAATTGAGTACTCCGGCCGGTTTAGTAGCGGGAAAGAATAATAAGCGAAATTGTCTCGTATTCGGTTTGTTTTGCACTTCCGCATTCGGGAAACAACAGCAATTTCCCAATGAAGGGTTCTACTCCGTAACAGTTCATTATGATTTTCAGATTACAACTGATTTTGGCTATCAATACCGAACTAAAAACGAAAGATTCATTTGCAGAATTGCCTGGACTCCGAAATATAAACCTTTTGCGGTGGTTGAAAGCCCAACTGAAAGGTGGAAATATTATTTTTCTCCGCTGTGGTTTGGTCTTAGCATAGGAGGGGCGTGGTGAGAAAACTTTTCTTTAAACTTTTTACTGCCAATACCAACAATTTCCGCATGAGCAATGAAATTACAAGTGATACGCTATTGTGCTGGGAAGATACAATCAAGGTAAAAGGAATTTATCAGACAGATACTTCAGGACAATTGCAGTATCATTGGAATTTCGGAAATGGACAAATTTCGCACGCTCGCAATCCAATTGTTTTTTATTCTGAACCCGGATCTTATCTCGTTACTCTGATAGTTTCGGATACACTTGGTTTCGCAGATACATTACAACAATACATCGTGAAACTCGACTGCAATAATTCCAGCCCAACAAAAACAAAATCTTTTTCGGATTCTCCTCACTGTTCCATTTACCCAAACCCGACAAATAATTTTGTGAATTTTGTTTTGGATTCATTCTGGGAACACGAAGTGAAAGTTTCAGTTATTTCTTTAGATTCAAAAATTGTTTTCTCAAAAACCTTTTTTGACGGCGAACAAAAAATTATTGATATGAATGGACTTGATCCCGGTGCTTATTTTATTCATTTCCAAGATGTGGAGCAGGAAGAAACAGTTCGTGTAATTATTATTAAGTAGGAAAATGAAAATAAAACAAAAAATACTTTTTCTTCTCCTTTTTTCTTTTGCTTTTCTGAAAGCAGAAGCTCAAAAGGATTCTTTGAACATTCCCCAAACTTTAAATCAGGTATATGTTGGTGTTCTGGGAGATGATTTTCTTTCGAGTATTTTTTCGTTGAATTATTCAAGAAAATTTCGAGAAAATGGTTTTATTCTTTTTGGAGGAATAGGTACTCCAAAAAAAATAAAGGAAAACTCACTTCACAATTCTTTCGTTAGTTATACTTTTGACGCTGGGTTTCTTTTTCGACAAAGCCATAAATCCAATGGAGAATTTGTTTATTTAAAAAAATATAAAAGAAATACACTATGGGGAAGTTTGTCTGTTTCGATTGCAACCGGGAAATGGTATTTTATTACCACTCACGGAAGTGTAATTCCTCCTGGAGGTACTGTTGATTCGTATTATCATGACATAGATTTTGTGGTCACACCCGGCCTATCCTACCAATGGCAAAATAAAAATGAAAAAATATTTTGCAGGTTGATGATCGGCATGAAACTGTTTTCTCGTTTATTTTCTCGTAAATACCAAGGCGATCCACAAGATGCACTTCCTTTCTTTCCATGGATTGGCATCAGTATGGGAGGTGCGTGGTGAGAAATCTTTTCTATAAAGTTTTTACTGCCAATACCAATAATTTTCGCATGAGCAATGAAATTACAAGTGATACTTTATTGTGCAGCGATGACACCATTCATGCTTCGGGAAAATATGTTCTCGACATATTTTGTAACCTTAACAGCAGGGGAAATGATAGAGCGTAAAAAAATAATAATTGAGAAATAATGTATCCCCCCGGTGAACCACGTCTTGAGTGAATCATTCCTGCAATTGCTTTTTTTCTTTCATACAGAATGCTGCCGGTGACGCTCAATCCCTCATCAAAACTATCGCAACATGAAATCCGAACCAAATTCAGAACGCTTTGTCAGCTGTAAGTCCCTATTTATCTGATCGCGTCCTCATCGCCGCTATTCAGTCACAAGAAAAAAACTATTGACGGTGAGCGATCACCATTTTGTATTGCTTTTCACCCAGCGCCAGGAAATAAATTCCACTGTCAATACCGGTAATATCCAGAACACTTTCATCTTTTTCCATTACACCATTGCGGATCATTCTTCCCTGTGCATCAGTTATGAAATAGGAAGTTTGTTCTTTTAGTAACGGTATGTTTATGATCGATGATGCCGGGTCAGGAAAAAGATAAACCGGTGTTTTTGAAGAAGTGGAAACTGCAATGAGCGGAGAAGATTCTGTGATCCCGTTATAATCGGTCCATTCGAGTTTGTAATAGGTGATCGAAGGGCAGGGATCATTATCGGTTGCTGTGTAATCGAGCAGTTCTGATGTGGTTCCTGCGCCGTTCACTTGCGCAATATTCTCATAAGAATTTCCATCGCACGTTCGGAATAAAGTGAAGTAATGATTGTTGATCTGCGATGCGACATTCCAGTTAAGTACATTCTCTTCTCCGGAAGCATAACCTGAAAAAGCAACAAGAGAAACCGGTAAAACAGTAGAAGGTGTCCAGCGATACATTTGCCCGTTGTTGCTTGGTTTTGCAGCAAGAGTATTTGTTGCCGCAGCACTTGAAACTGCAGGAGCACCGGTAAGATTATTCAGCGAATAAAAAGTTGCATTTGCAATCGCACCAAGTCCGCACGAAGCAGACGGTGCATTCAAAGCTCCCGCATCATTCTTGTAAATAAAATCGATGACCATGGAAGTTTCATGAAGAACAACCTGGAAAGAAATATCATCGGTAGTATGCGCGCCCGTTCCTTTCCATGACATGAAAAGCCATTCGATGGTTAGCGTTTGATTCGGAGTGCTTCCCGATAATTTATAACTGCCTTGTCCGAAAGCAGAAGTTGGTTTGAACCACAATTCATCCCAGAGCGGCGCAAGAAACGGACGATACATAGTTCCATTATCAGCAAGATCATTCGGTATCTGCGAATTGAATTCGGGATTTGCACAAGTCGTAGGAGCACCTCCGCCGAAAATGAGGCAGCCATTATCCGTTAGTTGCCAGGTGGTATAATTGGTTCCGTCAAATTGAAAAGTAAAACCTATTGGCGTGACAGCAGTTGTGATCTGGTCGCTGCATGCTGCAGGTTCTGCTAAAACATTATTGCCTGCTGTTCCGTAGATCTGCGTGAATCCCGGAACGCTCGGTGTCATGGAATAAGTAACAACCCAAGCTGCCGAAAGGAAATTTACAGTCGGAGAAAGAAATGTGATGAGAAGAAACCAATAAAATTTTTTCATTCCCAGGTCGATTGAAAAAAATACTTATTGATTGACAGTTCGATGAAGAACACAAATCACTTGCAATAGAAATCTAAAGTTAAGAAAGCGCTTCGAGAAAGTCAAGAGTGAAGAGGCAATTGAAAATTTTAAGACCGGCATTTCTGCGCTCAGAAAAATCTCCGGAACCAGGCAAGAATACTCACGATAATGAAAACAAGAAGGAGAAGCAGAACGATCCACGCGCGTTTTTTTCCAACCGATGGAAATTCAAATCCGCAAACGGGGCAGACTTTACATTCCGAATCAATTTCCATGGCGCAGGACGGGCATTCTTTTTTGGGCATTATCGTTCAGAAATAAATTTTTAAAATAATTACCAGAGCTTTTGATTATTGGGTTACAGAAACAACTTGTGGTACCACAATATTTTCCTGCGTTTGCTCTTCACGGTGTTTTTCAAATAATTTATTCAGCCCTTCGAATTTCTTTGAAAGCAAAGCGGTGTTGTGCGCCAGTCCTTTTTCATTCAACAAACCATCGTTGGCGAATAAAGGTTCTTCGGCGAAGAAAGTTTCGGGTGATAGGAGGGGTCGTTGCATATGATTTAGAAATTAATTTATTCTAATCTGTGTTTTTGTCCATCCTTCCCTGCCCGCCCACGCACGACCCATTTTCCTTTAGCAGGCGGGGTTGCATTTCTTGGCCGTAGTCGCTCCACTATGGCCTGCAAAATGCGTCTCGGCTGAACAAAAATGGCATCATAACAATTCCCAAAAATGAATTTTAAACAGCCTCTTAATATTTACAACGACATAGAGCAGAATCTTCAAAATTATTCTTATAGGTTTCTCCTTCTTTATCTCCATAAATCTTTCCTTCATGAAAATAGAAAGTATCGATCCGTATTGAAATTCCCGAGGAGGAGTAAATGGTTTTCTTTTTAGTGCGCAGATCTTTACTTGTCTTATAATCCAGTATTAGCATGTCACCATCTATTCTCCAGTAGCCGATACTTCTTGATCTTGGTCCGGTATCTGAACTTTCAACTATACGTATGAAAGAATTGTTTTTTTTCAATCTAAGAATATCTTTCATAGGACGAAAGAAATTGCAGGAAACATATTCTTTTTTTAAGCCCGACTTGAGATACGGTTTACAGGATGAACCCAAGATGGAAAATTGCAAAAGAAATATCAAATATCGTTTCATTATTATGAGTTTACTGTTCAATAAATTTAGCAAATTCAATGCGTAAAATCTATTGAAGATATTTGCAATATTTTTTTCAAAATTATTATTGAAATCAATCTGCCATGATCCTGCCGGCATTAATGGATCATAAAAACCGTAGGCGTATTTTTCAAAGGCAAATCCAAGTTCAACATTACCTCCACTGATAATCTGGCTCTCGCTGAATTTTTATTTTTTCATTTTGCTTCAGTTTTAAAGTTAGGCCTTTTTGTCTACTTTTATTCTGAAGGAGATTCGGGGGGAGGGACACAGGATGACGATGGCGACTTATTTTCTGATCTCTTTTTTCAATCTCTTTATCATGATATTGCGCTCTTTCCTGGTTTCCGGCCAGGGAAGATCAATGTTCATTATTATTCTGATGTAAAACGCGGCAACATCTTTTTTTCTGTATCCGAATGCATTTCCCTCTTCTGCCGATTTACTTCCATAGTAATGAACACCCCATCGGTTATGAAGCAGTTCTGTCAATGCCGGAATAGCAGGTTTTCCGATCTTAACGAGATGTGCTCCGACTATCCCTGTATCATTTTCAGCATACATTCCCCAATAATTCTGTCCCCTGGTATAGTTTCTTCTGATGGCGTGCGCGTAAAGTTTCCCCAATTCCGCGCGGTCAATATCTGCCGGGATTTCTTTGCAATTTTCAAGAAGTATTTCAGCTGCAAAGAACTGAACTCTTTTACTTCCTTTTTTATTACGGATAATATTTTCAATTGCACATCGGTTTGATTCCTCTTCCCATATTTTATTAATGAATAAAACGGTATCACCTTCGTCTATCCCTTCTGAATACAAGTGCAGAAAATGAATTGAAGAGAGTTGTTCCAAAAGAACTTTTTCTACGCTGTCACAGTTGGTTGGTTGGGTTGCAAAAACAGCAGAAGGTATAAGGGCTACCATCGCAACGAAAAGCAAAGAGTAGCGGGAGGTCATTGGGGTTGCTTGGAACTTTTGAAATTCGGTAACATAATGTCGGTATCGACATCACCGTCTTTTACCCAACCACTGAATGGATTTTTGGTTTCTGTGTATAAAGAACGGACAAGAACATAGGTTTCCCCATTAAAATCCTGCGCATCCACAATTCTGCAGTCTGTACCCATGGCAAGTTTTGAAGAAACTGTTGCCGAATTAATATCACCTTCGGTTTTGTCCAGATTGGATTCCTTTACTTTTATTTTTCCCGCACTTTTGGGGAGTGGAATATTTTTATGAGCACCTTCTTTTGTTGTACCCTTCCACGCATCGGCTGCTTTGAAGAAATTTTCAGATGGTGAACCATCAGAAGATTTTTCGATCCCTTTCAATGCAATAACTGACTGCAACCAGGAAAGTTCCGCCTCAAGTGTAATTAAATTTTCATTCCGATACGCAACCATTATCATTTGTGTTTGGAAAAAACTTTCGTGAAATATTTCCGGTAGCCTTCAACCGAGCTATTGTTAGGATAAAGTAGTGTGTCATATTGATCTGGCAAATACATATTCCAGGGATTGCCGACCTGCACAAAACCTTTGGTTGTTACTCTATACTTGAAAACAGCTCGGTAATATACCTCTGCACTGTCGCAGGGACTGTTATGGATGTAGCACAAACCTTGTTTGGCGTTAACAGGGATAAAATAAACCTGGCCCTGCAGAACAGCTCTGTAATTTCCAGTATCATTAAGTAAAATTCTAAGGCCTGAATTTTTATCAACAACAAGCAGGTGTATCATGGCGCGAGAAGTTCCAGCCATGTTTGCTATAGAAAATGCGCAAAGGGTGTCACCCCAAAAAACCATCGGACAACGTTTCCAGTTCTGGCTTATTGAAAGGATACGATAAGAAATGTCCGAATCAATCGCAGTTTTCGATATAGCCATAGATTCAGAATTATAACCCTGAAGGTTTATTATAAGTGAATCCTGAATTACATTTACAATGTGAATGAATGTCATTTGACGACCATTCCAAGTTGTATCCAACACGGTAATTCTTTCCAGTGTTGAATCTTTAGAAGGGCTTCGGAACGCATAATTATGCCCTCGCCACGCATAACGAGGGCTTCGGAAGGCATAATTATGGCCTCGCCACGCATCGCGAGGGCTTCGGAACGCATAATTATGTACCCGCCACGCATCATTAGCCGGGCTATGAAATTTAAACAGCATCTTAGTATTGATCCCGATAGCTATCGGGAGTAATTCGTAACTGAAAAAGAAGTTAAATCGGTAACTAAATGCCTTGTGAAGCGTTATTATCCCGAACGGGGTAGGGACAGATTTATCCCGTGAAAAAACTCTGCCGTTTTAATTAACTATCCCCTGTGGAAATCAGGCGTTTCTTGCATCTTAAGTGTAACCCTTAATCCTTGTACTTTGGGGAAGTATTACTGAATGACAGGCCGGTAAAACGCCTGAAATTTTTTTTGATCTCCTGAAACGAAATGCGTAGAAGGAAAATTCTGGTTTTTTTGTTCGTTGCAATAGCGACCCTCATAAGCTATATTCCTCTTCATTCACAGACTCCTGCTGAGACCCGGAAAAATGCAGATATGCTTTTTGAAGCCGAAGATTATGTGGCCGCAATGCCCTTGTATTCCGGTTTGCTGGCAAATGACAAAGAAGATCCGGGGCTGAATTACCGCTATGGAGTTTGTGTTTTGTTTGCGAGTTCCGATAAAGACCAGGCGCTTTCTTTTCTTGAAAAAGCTTCGAAGAGTCCGGGAGTAGAGCCCGATGTGTGGTATTACCTGGGCCGGGCTTATCATTTGAATTACCAGTTCGACCAGGCAATAGTTGCGTATTCAAAATTCAAAACAGTGGCGGGAGAAAAAAAATCGGAGAAACTGCAGGTCGATAACCAGATCGCGATGTGCAAGACCGGAAAAAAAATGCTGAAGGCCATCACCGATATTTATGTGATAGACAAAGCAGAACTGAGCGAACTCGATTTCTGGAGGCGGTACGATCTTACCACCGCCGGCTACAGCGGACAATTACTCGTGAAGCCAGATGATTTTAAAACTCCGCTCGACAAGAAAAAAGGAGAGAACTCCATTATTTTTCTTGCCGGCGAAAAAAATGAACTGGCATTTTCTTCCTATGGAAATGACGAGTCGAACGGAAAAGATATTTACATCGTGAATCGTCTGCCTAACGGGCAATGGGGAAAACCCATCAATCCCGGTTACCCGATCAACACCGAGTACGATGAAGATTATCCGTTCCTGCATCCGAATGGAAAAGTTCTTTATTTCTCTTCGAAGGGGCACAACAGTATGGGCGGGTATGATATTTTCCGTTCGGAATACAATGATGAAACCAATTCCTGGGAAAAACCGGTGAATGTAGATTTCGCAATTAATTCTACTGACGATGATATTCTTTTTGTAACAGATTACGATGAGTCAACTGCGTATTTCGCTTCGAACAGGAACAGCCCGAAAGGAAAGATGACGGTTTACCATGTGCAGATAAAACGCAAGCCGGTGAATTTGGTTTTGGTAAAGGGAAATTTCCATCCTTCGGAGGGCGATTACAATTATTCGGCCGACATCACCGTGAAAAACTCAAGTGGAGAAACGGTGGGCACTTACAAAAGCAGCGCAGCAGGCGGTGGTTATTTCATTACGTTACCGAACAACGGTGGAAAATATTCTTTCACGGTAGAGCATCGCGGAGTTACTACTCAAACGGAAAGTGTTCTTATTCCTCCCCAGTATTCCATCAAAGCCATCAGCCAGGTGATTGGTTACAAAGATGAAAGTGGCGACAGAAAATTATTTATTGCTACCGATCTTGAAAGTGATACGTCCATGCTCGATCCGATTTTCCTGAAGGATAAAGCGAAACTTGATATTAAGCCGGAAGATAATTCCGCGATGCTGGCTGATAATTCCAATTCAAATGAGAATCAAAATACAGATCAGTCCATTGATACAGCAGCATCAGATAGCAGCATTACAGAAAACAATCCCGGCGATCAGCATAAAACAACTAACGTAAGCAATGCAGAACTTGTGTCGTCGGCGTACGAAGATGCAGATGCAACGCAGAACGATGCATCGACTTTGAAAACGCAAACAGATCGGGCTTACAATTATGCGATGCAGTTGAATTCGCAGGCGAAAGAAAAGCAGAAAGAAGCTACCGATGCAAAAAATGCTGCTGATGCAATGGCAGATGGGCCCGACAAACAAAATGCGGAAGATAAAGCCGCGCAGTTGCAGTCGCAGGCCAATGCATTGGAATCGCAAACGGTGGCTGCTCTTGAAATTGCCGATGCGATGAATAACGATGCAACGCAGAAACAGAAAGAAGCAGATGAAACAAAATCGTATGCAACGGCGCTGGACCAGGCGGTGAATAAAAATGACAGCAAAGCGCTTACTGCAGCAGAAAAAATGGAGGGCGATTTAAAAGCAATGACCGATGTACGTTCGAATCAAACGGAGACGGTGAATAATTTGCAGGACGAATCGGCTAAGAAACACCAGGAACTCGACAAAGCAACTGCTGATGCAAAAGACATGCGTGACGATATTACCATGAAGTCAGATAAGATCGTTCAGCTCGAAAGTGATAAATCGAAAGAGAAAGATGCAGATGCGCGTGCGCAGATCGATCAGCAAATTGCAGGAATAAAAGAAGATGTGGATGATGATAAGCAGCAACTCGCAAAAGATGATGCGAACGTAAAAATATTGCAGAATGAAACCAACGATCTCGATAACCAGCTTGCCGCTGCAAAAAATACGGTATCGCAATCGAAGAATACTTCCATTTCATCGGCGCCTGTTTCTGCTGATGATAAAAAACAGATCAGTTCCGATGCGGTTGCTTACCAGCAGGTGGTGAATGACAATGGCAATGCACGCACATTTGCCCCGCCCACAAATTTGAACAATGATCAGAATGTTGTTATTAATCAGAATCAAAACCAAATCAACAATCAACAATCAAACACCAACAATCAAAATGTAACTGATAATCAAAATCAAAACACTGATCAACATATCACCGATAATCAAAATCAAAACCAGGTCAACAATCAACAATCAAACACCAACAATCAGGATTCCGCTGTGGATATGCAAGCGGTGAATGAGCAGTACACTTCTGAACTTTCGCAGACCGATGGAATTTCCGATCCGGTGAAAAAACAAAATGAAATTGCAAGAATAGATTCCACCTGGGCAGCAACGATCGACGACCAGGTGAAAGCAAAAAATTATGAATTAGCAGGAACAACCGATAAAAAACAACAAGCTGCGATCAAAAAAGATATTGCGCAATTGCAGAAAGATGAGAAGCAGAAACAGAATGATGCTGTAAAAGCGGAGAACAATGCAAAAATTGCCGGGCAACAATCCACTGCGAATACCAATGTAGCGGCAGCGAATACCGATAAGCAATTCCAGGATCAACTGGCGGTTGCAGGAAAAAGTTCTGATTCCACAACTGCAAAAGCAGATATTTATGATGATTGGGCCGACACGCTGAATGCGCAGGCCGATGCAAAACAAAAAGAATTCCAGAAGACACACAACAAAACAAAGCAGGATCAGCTCAGCAAAGAGATCACGGATCTGCGCCAGCAGGCAAATGATAAACAGGCGCTGGCCGTGCAGGAACGCCAGAATTCAATGGTGGCGGAGCAGCATGTGAATGAGCAGCAGAATAATCAGTCGCAGCAGCATGTAAATTACGATGCAGCAGCGGCGCAGAATTCCATCAAAGAAAAAGAAGATCTCACCTTGCAGGCCGATGGCTTGCATCACAAGCAGGATTCGCTGACCAATGCAGCTTCGAATGCGAATGGAGATGCGAAAGATAAATTACTCGCGCAGGCCACGGATGCGCAGCGCCAGGCGTGGGAAAAAGAATCGCAGGCATCGGCGAAACAGGGAGAGGCCAACCGGGCGCAGTTCAATTCGAATACAGATCAACTGAAGAATTATGAAAATGGTTCGGCGAATAATGATGATCCTTCCGTTGCTTCTGCACAATTGCTTTCCGATGAATCGGTGAAACTTTTCGGCGATGCGAAAACAGAACGTCAAAAAGCAGATTCGGCTTCCGATCCTTACACCAAAGACATTCACCAGAAAGCTGCAGAAGAAAAAGAAAAACAAGCGTTGCAGAAACAGCAGGATGCACTCGCCGATTATAAAAAAGCAGGAGTAACTCCGCTTGTCGCTAATAATCAAAATCAGAATGTTGATCAGCATGTAACGGATAATCAAAATCAAATCAACAATCAACAATCATCAGTCAACAATCAGAATGTTGATCAGCAC
The DNA here is from genome assembly GCA_016194975.1 of Bacteroidota bacterium. Classification (NCBI taxonomy): domain Bacteria; kingdom Pseudomonadati; phylum Bacteroidota; species Bacteroidota bacterium. The sequence goes on along the minus strand of JACQAM010000006.1, from coordinate 204,587 downwards.
GTAACGGATAATCAGAATCAAAACAACAATCAACAATCATCAGTCAACAATCAGAATGTTGATCAGCACGTAACGGATAATCAGAATCAAAACAACAATCAACAATCATCAGTCAACAATCAGAATGTTGATCAGCATGTGACGGATAATCAGAATCAGAATAATAATCAGCAATCAATAACTCACAAGGACATCATTGATCCTTCGAATGGAAAAGTGATGAGCAGCGAAAAAGCAGACTCAATAAAAAATTCTTCTGTTTACAATTCCTTTGCATCGAAAAATGCTGAAGCTGTAAAATCGGATGATGAAGCTTCGCGTTTGAATAAACTTGGTGAAACTTACCAGTCAGATGCCAATCAGAATATTTCTCAGGCGCAGGATTTCGCTATGCAGGCCGCAGATGAAACTGATCCGAATAAAAAGCAAGTGCTGGTTGATCAGTCGAAAAAATATAATGAAGCGGCAAAGAGTGATCTCACAAAGCGTGATTCAGTGAATGCCATGGCAGGAACTGCTCGTATTGATGCAACTGATAAACACAAAACAGCAGATCAACTTTTGCAGGGACTCGATGCACAGCAACAATCGGATGTGAAAGCGGTGGCGAATGCTGAAAATCCAAATGCAAAGATTGTTGCGGATAATCAAAATCAAATCAACGATCAACAATCATCAGTCAACAATCAGAATGTTGATCAGCACGTAACGGATAATCAGAATCAAATCAACAATCAACAATCATCAGTCAACAATCAGAATGTTGATCAGCACGTAACAGATAACCAAAATCAAAATCAAATCAACAATCAACAATCAAACATCAACAATCAAACTTCAGTAGTGAATCGCCTTGCTCCCGGTGAAGAATTGAAACTTCATACCAATACAGCGGCGGTTGTAGAAATGAATCCGCAATTGCCGGAAGGTGTTATTTACAAAGTTCAGATCGGCGCATTCCGCAATCCAATCCCGATGGATCTTTTCAAAAATGTACAGCCCGTTACCGGCGAACCGGCAGGTTCCGGATTGACGCGCTACACCGCAGGTAAATTCACCAATTTCAAAAATGCCGATGATGCGAAAAATGAAATCCGTGCTATCGGTTACAAAGATGCTTTCGTGGTAGCTTACTGTAATGGCAAACGCGTTTCCATTGCTGACTCCTACAATTGCAGCGGACAAAATGGAAATCAGCAGCAGGTTGTTGTTGATCAGAATCAAAACAACAACCAGCAGAATCAAATCAACGATCAACAATCATCAGTCAACAATCAGAACGTTGCGAATGCAAAAGATGTTTCCGAAGTGAAAGGATTATTCTACACGGTGCAGGTTGGTGTTTACAATACGTATTCCAACGACGCGCGGCTGCAGCATCTCCGCGGACTTTTCACATCGAAAGCGCCGAACGGACAGATCCGTTATTCTTCCGGAAAATACAATGATGTGAATTCGGCCATCGCCACCAGGCGTACTATCGTGGCGCATGGAGCGACAGATGCATTTGTCACTGCGTACTACGATGGTGAACGCATTTCCATTGCGCAGGCGCAGGAATTGGAGAAAGAAGGAAAAACTTCTCCCACACCGGAAGTGGAAGGCGGATATGAAGATGGTGTTCCTAATAATTCACAGCAAAATAATTCACAGCAACAATCGGCAAATAATAATCAGCAAAATAATTCACAGCAGCAATCAGCAAATAACAATCAGCAAAATAATTCTCAGCAACAATCAGCAAATAACAATCAGCAAAATAATTCTCAGCAACAATCGGCAAATAATAATCAGCAAAATAATTCTCAGCAGCAATCAGCAAATACTGATCAGCAGAATAATTCTTCATCAACTGATGTGGTGCATACTTCTTCTTCCGAATTCATTCCCGATACCGGAATAGTTTTCTGCGTTCAGCTCGGTGCTTTCCAGGGGCAGGTTCCGCTTGAAATTGCAACGAAGATCCTCCGGTTCTCATCGCAGGGAGTGAAAAATTATTATGATTCAGAAACAGGACTTACGTATTATCAGGTGGGAATGTACGTGAGTAAAGATGAAGCGGATGTGCTGAAGAATGATGCGGTGCAGAAAGGGATTACGGATGCATTCATAGTTGCGTGGAAAAACGGAAAGAAAGTTCCGCTTGAAGATGCCGTGCATTAGTTTTCCGATTCAACTTCGCGCCTTGGCGCCGCAGCCTGCCCTGAAGAATTGAAGGGCGGTTCCTAAACCATTCTTTTATTAAACCGCAAAGACGCTAAGGCGCTAAGAATTTTCAAACTGACCCACTATCCCGTGGAGAAAACTAATTTCGTATTCATTCGCATTTCGTAACTTTAAGTAGAATTTTCGTCCCGATAGCTATCGGGATTTCGTACTCCCATGAAAACACAACAGCAGGAAATTACTTTACTCGAAGAACAACTTACAGATATTCATGATCTCATTGTGTATAATGATGATGTGAATACGTTCGATTGGGTGATTAAAACACTCATGGAAGTTTGCGGGCACAATGCACTGCAGGCAGAGCAATGCGCATTACTGATCCACAATACCGGAAAATGCGGGGTGAAGCGTGGATCGATGGAAGACCTCATTCCGGTTTGCGAAACTATTCTTGAGCGCGGTATCTCTGCACGCATCGAATAAATTCTCTTTTATGAAACGGATATTTTCATTCACATTTTTACTTACGGTATTTTTTTCTTTCTCGTGTTCCAGGGTTCCGATCACGAACCGGCGACAGTTCAATCTCATTCCTGAATCGGAAATGCTTTACCTGAGTACGCAGGAGTACAATAAATTCATTGCAGCGCACACCGTCATTCATCAGCCCGATTCCGGCGCTGTGCTTGTGAACAGAGTAGGGAAGAAGATCTCTGATGCGATCGTGAATTATCTCAAAACACATAACCAGTCGAAACGTGTGAATGGTTACTTCTGGATTTTCAATCTCGTGCAGAGTGATGAAGTGAATGCATGGTGTATGCCCGGCGGAAAAGTTGTGGTGTACAATGCGCTTCTCCCGATCACAAAAGATGAAGACGGACTTGCAGTGGTACTTGGCCACGAGATCGCGCACGCCATTGCGCGTCACGGGAACGAGCGTATGAGTGAACAGCTCGCGATACAAATGGGAGGAGTGGCTTTGAATGTTGCACTTTCGACACAAGCGGAACAGACCGCAAATATTTTCAACCAGGTTTATGGAGCAAGCACTACGCTCGGCGCGCTCGCGTATTCGCGCAAGCACGAAACAGAAGCCGATAAATTAGGATTGTGTTTTATGGCAATGGCCGGTTACGATCCGAATAAAGCGATCGCTTTCTGGGAAAGAATGCAACAGGTGAGTCCGAATCAACCGATACAATTCCTGAGTACACATCCGAATGATGCGACACGAATTGCGAATATAAAAGCGTTCATGCCTACTGCGATGAAATACTATAAGAAGCCGGTGAATCCGTGAGCTTCTAATTCCGGGTTTGTAATTGTTCACATCATTTAAATACGGGCATCTCTAAAAACGCAGAAATGCAAGGCGGGCAAGTCCGAAAAACCGGAATTTACTATTCGTAAATGAGGATTTTGAGGACGTAGCCCAACGCTGCAGTTCGAAGTTATTAGAGATGCCCATACATAACTCATAACCCAAGCCCCTTCATATCCAGAAACATCTCATTGAATCTCGCTTTTACTTTTTTCAGGAACGTTTCATTCATCGCTTCACGGATCGCATCCATTCCACCGAATTTTTCCTGCGGAAATTTATAAACCTGTTCCATCATTCCCGCTTCGAATTTCACAATGAATTTATCGTTCATGTGAAACACAGTGATGCTCATGTCGGGATGTGGAATATTTCCTACGATTCTCATTAGAGTTTATATCGATTAAGAGTTGTATAACAATGATTGCAAGTGCTCCATTCTTAAAAACTGAGCATTTGCAAGGCATTCCCGGTGCTCAGTCTGATTCATTTGAATGTCAAAAAGTTTCCTGTTTCGCATTTAGTATCTTATTCGGAATAAACTCTATTGGAGAAATAAAATTCAGTTACCGGGCGCAGTATAATATCCCGAAAAATCACTGTTGTCCATTTTGTCGAATTCGATGATCGCTTCAGCAAGATCGGCATACACGGTTAAATTATTTGCTTTCAGCCAGGCCATCGCCTGTTTGTCTTTGTTCACAGCATTCGCCGTTGCCGCCCAGAAAATATTTTTGTTCTGCATCAACCACTGAAATGCTTTTTTGTCGCCGCGAACTGCATTGCAGAATGCAGCCACTTCGAAATATTTGTGATCGATCATCCAGCGGAAATTCTTTTCCTTTCCCGTCTTTATGAATTCCGCGGCTTCCGCCAGTTCACGCAGATTTTTTTCAATGAGCCAGTTGTATGCAGCCGTATTGAACGGCCGGAACATGGCCGTCATTTTTTTTATCGCTTCACCGTTGTAATTGTTGTTCGGCATATTCAGGAGAGAGATAAAATTAGGTATTTATGGAAGATGGATGATGGAAGATGAAGAAGTACAATGAGCCGGCAAAGAAAATATTTTACCTTTTAATGCTTCAGTCCATTCTCCATTCTCCATCAACCATAACCGCGTAACTTTACAGAAGAATGCCATTGAAAATAACTTTTCTCGGAACGGGAACTTCCCAGGGTGTACCACTCATCGGGTGCGCGTGTGAAGTGTGCACATCTGCTGATGCGCGCGACAACCGGCTGCGGACTTCCGTGATGATAGAAACGAACGAAAAAAAAATTGTCATTGACACCGGCCCCGATTTCCGGCAGCAGATGCTCCGTGCAAAGGTGCGCACGCTTGATGCAATAGTTCTGACGCATGAGCACAAAGATCATCTCGCCGGGCTCGATGAAGTGCGTGCGTTCAATTACATTCATAAAAAATCGATGCCGGTTTATGCAACTCATCGTGTGCAGGAAGCGATCAGGAAAGAATTCTCCTACATTTTTGAAACGCCTTCTTATCCCGGAATTCCACGCATCGATTTTCACACCATCACCGATCACGCGTTCGAAGCAGAAGGAATTCCATTTATTCCGCTGGAGGTAATGCATCACCAGCTTCCTGTTCTTGGTTTCCGTATCGGTAATTTTACATACATCACTGATGCGAATTTCATTGCTGAAGAAGAGAAGAAAAAAATTTACGGAAGTGAAGTGCTGGTGTTGAATGCGCTCCGCCATGAAAAACATATTTCTCATTTCACACTGGAGCAAGCCATAGCGGTTTCAAGAGAACTTCACCCCAAAAAAACTTTTCTTACTCATATTTCACACCAGATGGGAAAACACGGGGAGGTGCAGAAAAATCTGCCGGAGAATATTTTTCTGGCTTATGATGGATTGGTGATCGAGATTTAGGTTTCAGTAGTTGTAGGTGGAAAGCTGCAGTCAGAGAATTTATTTTTTTGAAAAAAAATTTTCAGGAAAATCTGCCATAGGCCGGAGCATTCTTCCAACTTCATCACATTTGAGTTTATATCGATTAAAGATTCATTCAGGACTAAAGTCCTTTTGCAGCGTTGTTTTCATTAACCCCGAACTTAAGTTCGGGGTTACGAGCAATGTTGTTAGAGATATCCTGGTTTATTATATACTGCCGCTCACCACTGCCGCTGATAAAAACTGTTATGAAGCATTTTTTCTCAAGCCGCCTTTTCAATCTTCGGCTCATCCATCATAATGATATCGCTTACGATAATTTCCGTGATGGAATGTTTTCTTCCGTCGGCGTCCACCCAGTTCCGTGTGGCGAGTCGTCCGTTCACACCTACTTTTCTTCCTTTATAAAGATACTGCTCGGCGATCTCCGCCTGTTTTTCCCACGCCACAAGATTGAACCAGTTTACAAAAGTGGTTTTTGTTTCTCCCTGCGTTTTGAAATTCACATTAGCAAGCGTGAATCGCGCTACCTTTTTTCCTGTTGAAGTTGATTTCACTTCGGGATTCATTCCCAGATTCCCGATCAGTTGTACATTGTTACGAAGCATTGTCATAAAAAATAATTTTTAAAAATTAATAATGAAAGAATAGATGTGAAGTGATAATGGCGATCAGTCTCCGTGCTTTTAAATACTGCGTTGATTTTTTTTCTGAGAAATACTCTCCTGTAGGACGCTCATTAATAAATACAAAAACTGATCTTCAATTATCAACTGCCGAATTTCAATTTTTCTGATTCGACGGTGCAAAGATGCCCGTCAGACTTCACAGCATTCGGTTCCCAACTAATTATATTCGTATATAAACAATTGTAAACGAATAAGTATATGATAATCAAAGAAATAAAACTTATCAATTCAACTGCTAAAATCATTCATTTTCACGCGTTAAGTAATTTTATATCTTAGTCGGCATAACAATTAAAAAACCACTTCTAACTATGGAAAATCAGAATCCTCCCTTTCCTCCGAATCAACCCCAGGGAAATCCTTTTATGAACAACCCGATGGGCGGCCAGATGGACGTTCCGAATGCGACACTCGTTCTCGTTATGGGAATCTGCTCGATCGCTATCTGCGGACTCGGCCCAATTCTCGGAACGATCGGACTCGTTATGTCCGGAACAGCAAAACGTGCCTACGAAGCAAATCCCGGCATGTACAAAGAAGCATCTTACAAAAATCTGAATGCAGGACGTATTTGTTCTATCATCGGACTTTGCCTGGGTGCTATCATCTGGATCATTTACATCATTGAGATCGTGTTCCTCGCTTCGGCGTTCGGTTCTCACTGGTAGAAAATAAAATCTTGTCATGGATCTGAACTGGCTGCAGGATCATCTTATTCCTTGTCCCATAAAATCCATTACAGGTATCGATTGCCCCGGTTGCGGTTTTCAGCGCTCGTTGCTGTTCCTCCTCCGGGGCGATCTTATTGAAAGCATAAAAATTTACCCCGCTCTTATTCCACTGCTCCTCACTTTCATTTTTCTTTTTCTTCATTTGAAATTCAGATTCAGAAAAGGAACAATGTTTTTACTTGGATTCTATTTTTTTTCAGCAGCGGTGATCGTGGTAAGTTATCTCTACAAAGAAATTCATCACCTGTCCTGAACTATGAGTAACCCGCCGAACAATCCTCCTGATGATAATCCTTATGCGCCAAAACCGGAAAAGGGAAACGAGGAAAATCCGTACACGCAGAATCCTAACCAGTATTCGCAGAACATCAACCAGTATTCGCAGAATCCTAATCAGTATTCTCCCTACAATCCGCAGCAGAATTATTATCAGAATAATCAGCAGCAACAGTATTACCAGAATCCGTACCAGCAACAGTATTACCAGAATCCGTACCAGCAATACAATAATCCGTACATGGCACAGCGCGATCTGCCGAATGCAAGTGCGGTACTCGTTCTCGGAATAATTTCCATCCTCGGTGCGTTCTGTTATGGTGTAGTGGGTGTGGCGCTGGGCATCACTTCTCTCGTGATGGGAAACAAAGCGAAGAATGTTTATGAAATGAATCCAGGTGTTTATTCCGAAAATTCTTACAGCAATGTAAAAGCCGGAAGAATCTGTGCGATCATAGGGCTATCCATTGGCGCTCTTATTCTCATCGTTTTTGTTATGGAACTCGCATTCATTTCTTCGTTGAGTAATTCTTTCTGAAAAAAGTTTTTTAAATTTTTTATTCATGTCCAATCCTCCTTTCGATCAGAACTACCAGAACTGGAATCAACAGAACCAGAATCCGCCGCAGCATTTTCAGAATCCATATCAACCACAGTGGCCGCAACCACCTTACCCGCAGAATCCGCTTCCGAATCAGAATCCATATTTGCCACCGGTTCCGCCTTACAATCCTTATATCAGCAATCAACCTATCGATCTTCAGAAAGCAGTGAATGCGCAAGTATGCGGTATCATTGGCCTCATCCTGTTCTGGAATATCATTGGCATCGTTCTGAATATTTGCGCGATCATAATGGGAGCGGGTGCAATACGCGAAATTGAAATTTCTCAGCAGGGACGTTACAATGAAAGTTCTTACAGAAAAGCTAAAGCTGCAAAAACATGCGGAATAATCGGGCTGTGCCTTTTTGGATTCATGATCATCGCTTTTGTAATTTTTATCATCTCGATTTCCTGATCGGATCATGAAAATTCTTTCCGTTGCTCAAACTAAGGAAGCCGATGCATTTACCATTGCGCATGAACCGGTAGCTTCGATCGACCTTATGGAACGTGCAGCGCTTTCCTGCACGGTGTGGATCCTGAAAAAATTCGGAAGAAATTTTCCTTTCCGGATATTTTGCGGCAATGGAAACAATGGAGGCGACGGACTTGCCATAGCGCGGCAACTTTCGGAACAGGGATGTGATGTGAAAGTTTTTCTGCTTCGTATTTCAAAAGAAGATGCTCCCGATTTCAATGAAAATCTTTCGCGGCTGAAAAAATCCGGTAAAACAGAAATTTCTGTTCTCACCGACGATACGATAGAACTGGTGAATGTAACCGAAGGAAGAATAATCATTGATGCACTTACCGGAACAGGATTCAAAGGAGAAGCTGCCGGAACATTCGCGCATCTCATTGATAAAATGAATTCGTTCGGAAATGCCATCGTTTCCATTGACATTCCTTCCGGGCTCAACGGCGATGATAATTCTTCTTCTTCGCTGAAACATGTGGTGCATGCAAAATTTACATTGACATTTCAATATCCGAAACTGCAGTTCCTTTTTTCTGAGAACAGTTCCTTCGTCGGCGATTTTCATATTCTTGATATCGGCATTCACAAATCTTTTCCTGAACAAATAAATTCTTCTTTTTATTTCAATACGAAAGAAGAAATTAAAAAAAATCTTCACACGCGTGAAAAATTTTCTCACAAGGGAACTTTTGGCCACGCTCTCATTGTCGCCGGCAGCAAAGGAAAAATGGGAGCAGCCATCCTGTGCGCACGCGCATGCCTGCGTTCGGGCGCCGGGCTCGTGAGCGCATGTGTTCCGCGCGAAGGAAATCTCATTATGCAAACTGCAGTTCCTGAAGCGATGCTGGTGGAGCAGGAGGGAACAGATTTTATTTCCGGTAAAATTCCGGTTTCAGAATTCGCAGCAATAGGAGCAGGGCCGGGGCTTGGCAAAGCGAAAGAAACAGAAACTGCATTGCGGCAATTGATCAATTCATTCAACGGCCCGCTGGTGCTTGATGCAGATGCGTTGAATATTATTTCTGAAAATAAAAACCTGCTTTCCATTCTTCCGAAAGAAACCATTCTCACTCCGCATCCCGGAGAATTCGACCGGCTCACACAAAAACATAAAAATGGTTTTGAGCGTATGAAAACGCAGAAAGAGCTTGCAGCGAAAAATGGAATTTTCATTGTGCTGAAAGGTGCGTATTCCTCCATTGCTTGTCCCGATGGGAAAGTGTATTTCAATTCTTCCGGAAATCCCGGAATGGCAACCGGCGGAAGCGGAGATGTACTCACCGGAATTATCACAGGATTGCGCGCACAGGGCTATTCTTCATTGGAGAGTTGCAGGATCGGCGTTTACCTGCACGGACTCGCCGGAGATATTTCTGCATCTGCCGTTACGGAGAACGGTGTAATTGCAGGAGATATTTCGGAGAATATTGGCAGAGCGTGGAAAGTTTTGGTGGAGTTATGAGTTTTGAATTCGGACTCATTACTCAAAACCATTTGGGAAGAACTGATTTTTTTGTACCTTAGATACACTCATCCGAAGAATGAAAAATTTTATTTTCATAGTGATAATTCTCTTCGCCTTCACCTCCTGTCACAAAAAAGATGAAGTGAGAACAGTTCCTGGCGGAGTGGTACGTTGTCTTCTTTCCGTGCAGCATCACACGGTTCCCATTCCTTACGCAAGAATTTTCGTGAAAAGAGGCACTCTTGTTTTTCCCGGAACAGATACTACACTTTATGATCTGCGTTACGTAACTGATGCCAATGGAAATTACACGATGAGCGGAATTCTCAACGGGCAGCAGCAATATGTTTTCTATGCAAAAGGAGTTGACCCGGGTTGGGATTCAACGCATGTTACTCCTGTGTGGGGATACCAGTATCTCATTACAGATACACACAATCTCGAGAGCAAAGATTATCCGCTTACTATTCCGGTGAGTGAATAAATTTCATTATGAGGAAACGTTCACTACTCTTCATCCGGTTTTTATTTTTGTTTCCTTTCACATCATTCTCGCAGAATTTTCCCGTTGCAATAACTGAGATGGATTCTATGAAAGGCGTAAATTATTTCCGCCTTCACACCATCAATATTGACAGTGCAAGCAACAAAACTGATCCGGCCAGCGAATCTGTTTTTATTTATCATCGCGATCCTGGCGGTAAATTTCTCACTTTAAAAATGATTCCGCATAAGGGAAATGGTGTTGTAAAAATCGATTCACTGTTTTCTGACCAGTCTGGAATGAAAGAAACCAAACTCGAAATTTCCGGGAAAGAGATCTCTTCCCGTTCAATATGGAATTATGATGCACAACATCATCCGGTTGATGAATGGCTTCGCGACAGCACGATCCATATTCAATTTGAAACTGATGCGGCAGGAAGAAAGATCAAAGCAATATGCAAGGGATCCTGGGAGAAATATTACACTTACAATAACGCCGGTGCCGTTACCGGTAAGAGAGAATATGCATACGTAGATAAAGATGGAAATGCAACCAAAACACTGAACCTGACATCCAGCGACTCTTTTGTTTATGATGCAGAAGGGAAAAAAACGCGTGAATATTATTGGGATATTGATCTTGCTGATCCGCGATCATGCGACAGTACGATCTGGAATTATAAAAACGGAAATGTATCTTCCGTTTATTATTATTATCCGGGAAATAAATCAGAGATCCTTTCATTGACTTACGACGATGCAGGAAGAATGACAGATGCAACCTGGGCCAACAAATTCAACAGTGATCCGATCAGGGAGCTAAAATATTCGTACGATAAAAACGGGAATGTTTTAACCCGTAATTCTTACGGGAATATGTCCCTGACTGAAATATGGGAAACAACGTACGATGCGAAGGGGCGTCCGGCCAAATGCATTTATCATGATGGTATTGGCGGACTGACTAAGTGGGAATGGACGTATTGATTTTTCGGGTATGATTTTCAGAAGAAGGAAATCAATTATTCTCAATTTAAAGGAGGGAGTAGAAAGGACTAATAAAGTAGGAAAATATTATACACGAATCTCAAGTCAAAAATCAAAAATCCAAATCCTCACCCCACAATATTCTTTATCACTCTTAAATTATGCGTGTACCCGCCGCGCTCGGGAGTAAAAATGCCGTAATGATCGAAATGATCTATGCGCACGCGCCCGCTCGCGTGTATGATGCGGTTGTCGTGAATTACAATTCCCACGTGCGTGATCTTTCCTTCCTCATTGTCAAAAAAAGCAAGATCGCCTGCATGAGATTCTTCCACGAATGAATAGGAAGTTCCAGTTTCTGCCTGCTGCCACGCATCACGTTTCAGTTTTATTCCATTCGCTTTAAAAACAGTTTGCGTGAAACCTGAACAATCAATACCGAGAAAAGTTTTTCCGCCCCAGAGATATGGAGAATTCAGAAAAAGAAGCGCGGTCTCCACAATTTCATCGCGCGTCGTTTTTTCATTGGGATAGCAAACTTTTCCATCGAATGAAAAATTATTTTTTGCGAGGGAACACATCCCGTCAAAATATTCCGGCAGAGAACATCCTAATGGAATTGGAAATGATTCGCCTGAATTTTTATTGGTGATGATCCCGAAAAGATCCTTTGAAACAAATGAGGGTGCTGAAATTATTTTTTTGTGTTCGGCTTCTGAAATTTCTGTTGATTGTTTCCGGTCTATCCATCCTTCATATCCATCGGCATCACTGTGAATAAACAACCAGTTATCTTTTTCACCGATCGATTTAAAAGTGTCACCGAAAAGCAATTGGGTAATCATCTCGCTTCTGTCTGAAGGTTCTTTACGAACGGGGATTACGCTGAGATGGATTATTCCGTACATGAAGTTGTCAGTTACCGGTTGTCAGTTGTCAGTTTTCAGTTCTTCAATAAAGGGATAGTTCTGAAAACTGCCGCCGACAACTTTTTCCTATACTAAATTCTCAATAACAATCGCACTCGCCCCGCCACCGCCGTTACAAATTCCCGCTGCACCGTATTTCGCATTATTCTGTTTCAAAACGTTCAACAGCGTAACGATAATTCTTGAACCTGAATTTCCGAGTGGGTGGCCAAGCGCAACTGCACCGCCATTCACATTCACCTTCGAAGGATCGAGATTCATGAGTTGCATATTGGCAATAGAAACAACGGCAAATGCTTCATTGATCTCGAAAAAAGAAATGTCGCTCATTTTCAATCCGGCTTTTTCTACGGCGCGGGGAATTGCTTTTGCAGGAGTGGTGGTGAACCATTCGGGCGCCTGTTCCGCATCGGCATAAGAAATAATTTTTGCAAGCGGTTTCAATCCGAGTGCTGTAGCTTTTTCTTTACTCATGAGTACAAGTGCAGAGGCGCCGTCGTTGATCGTGGATGCATTTGCTGCAGTTACTGTTCCGTCTTTCTGAAAAACAGGTTTAAGCGCAGGGATTTTTTCGAAAGAAACATTTTTAAATTCTTCATCTTCCGAAACCACCACATCTCCTTTGCGTGTTTTTACAGTAACGGGAACCACTTCATCTTTGAATTTCCCATTCGCCCACGCAGCAGCCGATTTTTTGTAAGAATCAATTGCGAAAGCATCCTGCTGCTCGCGGGTGATTTTATATTTTGCAGCGCAGAGTTCTGCAGAATTTCCCATGAGATTCTGGTGATACACATCGGTCAAACCATCTTTCACTATAGCATCTACCAATTGGCCATGGCCATATTTGTAACCATATCTTGCTTTCTCTGCATAGAAAGGTGTTGCCGACATATTTTCCATTCCGCCTGCAACAACAATGTCAGCATCACCGAGCATGATATCCTGCGCACCAATTACCACTGCTTTCATTCCCGAAGCGCAAACTTTATTTACAGTCGTACACTGAACGTGATCAGGAAGTCCGGCAAATTTTGCAGCTTGCCGCGCAGGCGCCTGCCCGAGATTTCCCTGCAACACACATCCCATTATAACTTCATTCACATCTTCGGGATTTATTTTTGCGCGCTCTACTGCAGCTTTTACAGCAGTCGCGCCGAGTTGTGTGGCAGAAACTTCCGTAAGTGCGCCGCCGAAACTTCCTACCGGCGTTCTCGCTGCTGAAATAATATAAACTTCTTTCATACTAATTGATTTGGAAAATTGGTTGTGCAAAGATAAGTATTGAGTTATGAGTTGTGAATTATGAGATGAAAATATATTACAATGAGCAGCTGGCATTCAACATATAATTTCTCAACATCAGGTCAAATCAAACTCACGGCTCAAAACCCATAACTCATCACTATTAAGTAAATTCGTCTCCATAAAATGAACAGGATATTTTCTTTCATACGCGACCGGCATTCTTTACTCTACAAAGGATTTCTTTTTATTGCGGCGCTTTTCATTATGGTATGGTTCAATCCGGGGCAATTGCATTTTCATTATGATGTGGAACAGGTACGCGGAAAGAAATGGACGCATGACGATCTTGTTTCTCCCTATGATTTCGCGGTTTCAAAATCAAATGAAGAAACGGATGCCGAGCAAAAAGAGATCCGGAAAAAATGCATTCCGTACTTCCGCTTCGATACGACCGTTGCTCCTGCAACAGAACAGTTTTTTTTCCGCCTTTTGCAGGACCTAAACGCAGGAGAAAGAAAAAAAGTGATCACTGCGCTCGATGAAGTTTATTCGAACGGCATACGCGCGGTTGCAGATGCGAGCGGAAAAACCATCCGCGATAAAATTCTGGTAGTGAAAGGGAATATTGCAGAAGAACACCGGCTGCTCGAATATCCCGATGTGGCCGAAGCCGATTCGATCATTGCGCACCGCCTCGGTGGAAAAACGCTGAACATCTGGAAAAGTAAAAGTGAGAATGAGATCAATGCGAATATTGTTTTTGATTCCACCCTCACCAATCGTTCACTCGCGCAGCAGCTCGCAAATATTTCTGACAAACGCGGTGTGGTGAATAAAGACCAGGTCATTGTTCATCGCGGTGAATTGGTGACGGACAACATTTTCAATAAATTGGTTTCTTATCGCGAAGAAGAAAAACGCCAGGGAGAAAATAACTGGCTGGCCATTCTTGCCGGACGATTTTTTCTTGTCGGATTTTCTTTGTTCATCCTGTTTCGTTTCATCCGTTTATTCCGGAGGGAAATTCTCGGCAACGATTCGCGCTTGCTTTTCATCCTGCTCATGGTAGTGCTTACGGTTGGAATGTCTTACCTCCCTTCCGTGATTGATAATCTTCCTTTGCTGGCGCTGCCATTCTGCATTCTGCCGGTTATCATGCGCGCTTTTTTCGACACACGCATTGCCCTTTTCGTTCACCTCATTACCATTTTCATTATTTCAATTTTTCTTCCTGGCGATCGTTTTCATTTTGTGTTTGTGCAATTGCTAACGGGAATTTCTGTCATCTTCAGTATTGTGAATATGAAGAACAGGTCGCAGCTTTTTATTTCTGTCATCGTGGTACTGCTTTCTTATTCTTTACTCCATTTCGGGTTGCTCACTATTTCCGAAGGACACATCAGCGCCATCGACCCTGCTGATTTCATCAATTATTCGATCAGTGCAGTTTTACTTCTTCTCGGGTTTCCGCTCATTTTTATTTTTGAAAAACTTTTTGGTTTTGTTTCTGATGTTACATTGATGGAACTTGCAGACACAAATAATCCATTGTTGCGCGAGCTTGCAGAAAAAGCCCCTGGAACTTTCCAGCATTCGATACAGGTGGCGAATCTTGCGGAAGAAGCGATTCGCAGAGTGGGAGGGAATACGCTCCTCGTGCGCGCGGGCGCACTATATCACGACATTGGAAAAGGTGACCTGTCGGTTTATTTCATCGAGAACCAGGCGACCGGTGTGAATCCGCACGACGAACTTACATTCGAGGAAAGCGCTTCCATCATCATTGGCCACGTGATCCGCGGAATTGAAAAAGCAAAAGCTGCAAAACTTCCTGACCAGGTCATCGATTTTATACGCACACATCATGGCACAACAAACACTGCTTATTTTCTCACACTCTTCAAAAAAAATAATCCTGCTGATCCTGTCGATGAAGAACTTTTCCGTTATCCCGGGCCTATTCCTTATTCGAAAGAAACAGCGGTGCTCATGATGGCCGATGCCGTGGAAGCTTCCTCGCGCTCACTCCGGAAATATGACGGCGACTCCATTGATGCACTCATTGAAAATATTATTGATGAGCAAGCCGATCTTAAACAATTCGATAATTCAGACATCACCCTGAAAGATATTACCGAGATCAAAAAAATATTCAAGAGAAAATTGCGGAGTATTTATCATGTGCGGGTGGAATATCCTAAATAGGGTATTGAGGTATTGGGGTGAGAGGTTATGACAAAAGTTTATTTCAATCAATAGCAAATACCTCATTAACCAAATTCGTATCTTTGAATCCCCGCATTTTTCATTGGTAAAATCACCTAAATAAGAATAATCATGGGACGCGTATTTGAAAAAAGAAAACACCGGATGTTCAAGCGCTACGGACAAATGGCGCGACAATTCACCCGCATCGGAAAAGAAATTGCAATTGCCGTAAAAGCCGGCGGCGCAAATCCTGACACCAATGCGCGTTTGCGTATCGTTATGCAGAATGCGAAAGCGGTGAATATGCCGAAGGATCGTGTAGATAATGCGATCACCAAAGCAGCGGGAAAAGCAGATACGACGAATTATCACGAAGTGATCTACGAAGGGAAAGGCCCGTTCGGTACCGGCATCATGGTGGAAACTGCAACAGATAATCCCACAAGAACAGTTTCCAATTTGCGTGTGATCTTTAATCGCAACGGAGGTGAACTCGGAAATTCCGGATCACAGGCGTTCAACTTCGATCACAAAGGTGTATTTCGTATTTCTACTGATGGAAAAGATATGGATGAACTGGAATTGACGCTCATTGATTCTGGTTTGGATAATATTGAAGGCGCCGAGAATGACAATGAAGTTTACATCTATTGCCCGTTCGGTGAATTCGGAAATATGCAGAAAGGGCTGGAGTCGGCAGGAGTGCAGGTACTCGAAGCTAAACTCATGCGCATTGCTAATATTCCGATTCATCTTTCCCCGGAACAACAGGCGGAAGTAACAAAACTCATTGAGAAATTAAATGAAGATGAAGATGTGCAGGAAGTGTATAGCAATGTAGCAGAGGAATAATTGAATAAGGGCATCTCTAATAACTTCGAACTTGCCCGCCTTGCATTTCTGTGTTTTTAGAGATGCCCATAATTGAATCTTGAATCTTGAATTTTTGAATCGTTGAATTTTGAATTTTTGAATTTTGAATCTGTATCTTTAGTGAAATCCGGCGTTACAGTTGCAGCAGAATTCCCCAATGCGGCCAAAATTTATTTTCATTTTCCTGATCCTCCCGCTTTTTCTTTTTTCCCAGAATAAGAAACCCGGCAAAGCTCCTTTTCTTTCTTCGTTCAATTACATTACGCTCGCACACGCGCTCACGGATTCGACGATGACCGATGATGAAAAAGTGAGAAGCATTTTTCTGTGGATGACCAAACACATCCGTTACGGTTTGCCAATTGAAGATCCGAATGATATTCTTCTCAACAGGCAGGCAGTTTGCCTCGGTTACAGCATTCTTTTCGATTCGCTTTGTTCGGTTGCCGGCGTTCAGTCGTCCATCATTTTCGGTTACGCGTATGAGCCCTGGTACGAAGCGCGCGACACGTTGTACCTCGATAATCATGCGTGGAATGCAGTTTACCTTGATGGAGAATGGAAACTGATCGACGTTACGTGGTCGAGAGGTTCGCTCAGATTAAAAAAATCTTCTGCAAGAAAATTTTTCTGCCGTCTTTTTCATTTGCCATTCACACCGCGTTATCGTTTCCGTAAAAAACACAACGAGAATTATTACCTCCCTCCACCGGAAAAAATGATACTTGATCATTATCCCGCGACTGCTTCCTGGCAATTGCTGGATTGTCCTGTTCCCATTGATTCATTCCAGTATTCTCCGAACTCCACAAAAAATTATTTAGAGAACCCGGTGAATTGTATTTCGTGGTATGATTCCATTCCGCCCATCATTGATGCGCGACAGTACGAGCAACAAATTGTGGAAGGTTACCAGGCCATGCATCTCAATGAAAAAAATCACCAGGACATTGCTTACGGAATGCTCACGTGCGCAAAATATCACCTCATCATTTCTGCCGACACGAATATGTGGTGGCAAACGCGAATGGCTTATTATGATTCGGCGCTCGATTATCTCGATACGCTTTCATTTTATTACAAGAGAGCGGCGAAGGATGGTTCCAACGAAGGAAAATTCTATATGCGGCGTAATAAGCGAATGAAAATTCAAACGGAATCGGAAACAAAACCACTGATGAGAAAACAGCACACTGCACTCGGTGCATTGCGCAAAACAAAATTCCTGATCGTAAAGCAGAAAAGAAAATTGCGGATAGACGATGTTCATCTCGAATGGGAGTCGCACGTTGTGAAAGGAAGAAAATTAAATATTGACCGGCCCGGCCAGTTGAATCCGCAGCAACAGAAAATGCACGACGATCTCGAAGAAAAATATGCAATGCTGCAGGAAAAGATCACCGATGAAAAGCAGGCGATGAATGATGCAGGTTACGATCAGTTCTATTGGGAAGGGCCGTATTATGATTCGCTGGTGAAGGACAAAAAAAGATTCCTTCTCATTCAAACCAACGACATGAAATTTGTGAATTATTATCGCGGCATGGGCAAGAATGCTTTCGACACGCTCGTGTACACGCGCAAGAATGAAGTGATGCTGGTGCAGGAACAGGAAGATTCTTTGCAATCACTTCTTCGTGATCCCGGCAAATGGAGTTTGGATTCATCTTACGCGGTGAGCAAAGCCAATGCGGTAAAAGCAAAAGCAGATCTGAAACTGGCAATGGGAATGCTGAAACAAATGGGGAAACTTCCGCAGGGAACGCTCGACGAAAAAGCAGAATTCAAATCGTGCAAAAAACAGATCCGTGATATTGACGATTCGCTCGTGCGATTCAACAAAGAAAGAAAACGTGAATTGGAAATTTACAATCACATGTACAAAAAGGAACGATGGAAACGATGGATACTCAGCCGTCAGTTCGCTGACGAATTACAGAGTGAAAAATGGCGTTACGCGATGTGGGGAAATTTCTTCAGGAAATACGGAAAATCACTCAACCTCATCTTCAGTAACGATATGCGCATCGCAAAAGAACTGCATACGAAAGTGAAAGGAATGAAACGTGCGCTATTGAGAAAGATCAGGAAGGAAGAAAAATTTCACAACGCCATGCACCGAAAAATTCAGAAACGGCTGATCAAACAGAAAGAGCTGTTAATGGGAAATTGAATAATGCATAATGAAATAATGGATGATGTATAATGGTGAATGTATAATAGCAAGGTTGTCTCTTATTCGTGGCAATAATCATTATACATTATTTCATTATTTCATTATGCATTATCCATTTTCCTTTACAGAATATTCCAACCACTTTTCCGGTGAGTTCTTTTCCAGGGAGCGGAGTATTTTTCGATCGGCTCTTATTATCTTTTTCCGTGAAGGTCCATTTCATTGTCGGATCGAAGACGGTAAGGTTTGCTTTTTCTCCGACTTTTATTTTCGGAATTTCCATTCCTGTTATCATGCGTGGCGCGAGTGAGAGTGCGCGTACGAGATGAGCAGGTTTTAATTTTCCGCTGCTGTTCGCAACAGAGAATGCCGATTCAAGAGCCGTCATTCCGAAAGCAGCGAGATCGAATTCCACCACTTTCGATTCCACATCTTCCGGCGCGTGGCCCGAGGTGATGCAGTCGATCGTTCCGTCAATGATCCCTTCGAGCAATGCAAGACGATCTTCTTCCGAACGCAATGGAGGATCCACTTTGAAATTTGTATTGAAATCGGAAAGCATTTCATCAGTCCAGAAAAGATTGGCAGCATTGACCGATGCAGTAACATTCAATCCTACTTTTTTCGCCGAGCGTATCTGTTCAACACTTCTCGCAGTACTCACCGCCATAAAATGAATGGGCGATCCTGCATATTCTGCGAGATAAATATTCCGCGCAATCATCAGTTCTTCGCTTAGTGAAGGAATTCCTTTCAGCCCGAGTGTGGTGCTCATTGGCCCCTCGTGCATTTGTCCGCCATGAGAAATAGTGCGGTCGTCGCAGCGCACATGAATTTTTCCGCCGAAATTATTCGCATACATGAGTACGCGCACGAGTAATCCTGAATTGGAAACGGGATGTTCACCGTCAGTAAAAGCTTTCGCTCCTGCAAGATGCATGTCGTACAACTCCGCCATTTCTTTTCCATCAAGGTCCTGCGAGATAGCGCCGGAAGGAACTATTTCTATTGGTAAAATCTGCGAACGTTTCAGAATATATTCAACAGAAGATTTTGTTTGCACCACGGGAAAAGTATCGGGCATGGCGAGTACGGCTGTGAATCCGCCGGCTGCTGCTGCTGCTGCTCCCGATTCGAGCGACTCCTTGTATTCAAATCCGGGATCGCGCAGGTGTGCGTGAAGATCCATGAAACCAGGCGCTGCATACAGATCATTTCCTTTAACCAGTGTTATTCCTTCGGGAGAAATATATTTTCCGATCTGGCGGATGTTACCATTCTCAATGAGAA
This sequence comes from Bacteroidota bacterium, assembly GCA_016194975.1. NCBI lineage: Bacteria > Pseudomonadati > Bacteroidota > Bacteroidota bacterium. The sequence goes on along the minus strand of JACQAM010000006.1, from coordinate 184,728 downwards.
TATCTGTTCTCGTATCATGGTGCGGTGACGACGGATCTATTATTGTTACATTCTGCAGAAGCACATTCATGATCTTATCTTGTTATAGGTGTAGTTTTAATTTTAGTTGTGATCGCTGAATTTTTCCAGAAGCGGATAATGAGAATTTCTCCGAGCAGGAAAAGCAGCGAAAGCCAGATGCAGATCTTCCAGTATCTTTTTCCGTTATCAATCTCGGTTAATGCTGCGGTAATTCCCTTGCCGTCATTTTCGAGTGCGGAAAAATTCTTCAATCCCGCAGTTGCAAAACTTTCACTGAGTTCATCACTCGTATTTGTACTGAGGTCCGATTCTTTCCGGTCGTAATTGAAAGAAATTCCGCCCACGTTATCGGGCCCTAATTTTACAATGTAATTTCCAGGATCTTTTACTTCGCGATGCACATCAAGGATCGTGTGCCCGTCAATGATGGTATGCACGGGAATGACATCGAAACTTAATTTCGGATTGGAAAGATGAAAAGCATTTTCGCCCGCTACACCGGGATCACCAATGTCAATATTTTCATCGGAACCGATCGTGTAAAATAAATTTCCCTGCGGTTCGCTGAAATAAGCCGCCTGATCGAGCGTGGGAACGAATAGGGCGTGCTGCGGAAAATTACTCCACGCATCAAGCGTAGGAACAGCGCAGAGATAAACACTTCCTTTTCCGGAGCGCCAGTCCACCACGAACGGATCGCCATTGCGCAGGTGCATGAGCGGTTCACCTGTAGTGCGCGATCCGGTAACAATTTTATAATGATCGTAAACAACAGGAAGATCAATATTGCCCGATTGTTTTTCAAAAACTCCCTGGTAAAGCGGGTGATCATAACTCAGCCGGTCCACCACCGTGTTCATCGTATCTCTTGCCTGGATCATTCCGGCATTCACCTGGCTGAGCAGATCATTGTAAGAAGCAAGGTTGATATTCTCTCCCGGAAAAATAAAAATACTTCCGCCCTGGTTCACAAAATTTTTCAGTTCTGTTGCAAGCCCGGAAGAAATTTCCGGAAGATTATTCAGCACAATAAAACGGAAACCGGAGAAGGAAGAGTAGTCGAGTTTTTTTTCTTCCGATTCAGTGAATTTAAAAGATGAATCTTTTCCGAAAAGTGAATCCGGGTAATCAAGGCCTGCGGGCAAATGAATTCTGGCATCATCTGGCGATGGATTTACAGAAAGAATCGGAATCGCTTTTAAAACGTTGAATGAAAAATACAACCGGTCATCAAAGGTCACCTGGTCGTCATTGATCTCCACGAGGCCCTGTTGCAAGCCCGGTTCACGAATGGTAAAATAAATGGAAGTGTCTATGGTTCCATTCGGTTGAATGCTGAATGAAGAAGGTGTGCGCGCTTCCCCGTTCAGGTAAAGCCGCATGGGCACGTTCACCATTTCCTGGTCTGATTTGCTGCGAATGCGAATGTGTAATTGTTCCGGTGAATTCAGATTGCGCACGGGCGAAGAGAACCATGCCGAGTCAACAAAAATATTATTCCTGCTTTGCGCAAAAAGCTGTAGTGTTTTGAAAACTATGGAAGAGTCGGTTTTTATTTTTGCCGGATCGGTGATCGTCTTCTGAAAATCGCTGATGATGAATGCCTGTTTATTTCCCGGCTGAATTCCCGGTTCTGTATTCAGTGCATCCTGTTGCCGTTTGGTGATCTCTGAAAGTGTGCGTACTGAAGGAGAAGATTTCACTTCATCCACGAGCGAAAGAAATTCTTCGCGATTCACAAGGCGCTGATGCCTTCCTTCAAAATCATTCGTAAGCAACTGGAACCGATCGGTGGCTTTATACGCGGCTGCAATTTCCTTCGCATTTTTTTTCGCCTCATCGAGGAGCGTCCCGTTTTTCCCGATCGCATCCATGCTAAAGGAATTATCAATAAAAATACTTACCGCTTTGTCGCCGGTGCGAATGGCAGCATTCTCCTGTGGAATGTAAGGTTGCGCGAATGCAGATACGAGAAAGAAAACAGTTAGGAGCCGGCAGGCGAGGATGAGAAGATTCTTGAGTTTATTTCTTGCTTTAGTATCGAGATTCACTTCTTTCAGCAGGCGGACATTCGTGAAATAGATCCGCTTGAATTTTCTGAAATTGAAAAGATGAATAATAATGGGGATCGCAAGAGAAAAAAGCGCAAAAAGAAAAAGAGGATTAACAAACTTCATCAAAGGTTAAAGTTAAGGAAAAATGGTTGCGAGTAATGCGTTAATGGGTAGTGGGTTCAGTTTGAAAATTCTTAGCGCCTTAGCGTCTTTGCGGTTTAATAAAAGAATGGTTTAGGAACCGCCCTTCAATTCTTCAGGGCAAGCTCTGGCGTGAAGTTGAATCGGAAAAGAGCAAACTGAGCCACTACCCGTTACCGGCGCGGTGGTATGGAGGTATTTGGATTGAGGATGTTGGATTTGCACAGGTACTCAGGATTATTTTTCCTTCCTGCTGTCACTTTCCTGCCATTCGGCGTTATTCCATTATGAAACTTCTCCCGAAAAAAATTCTGTTGCTGCCGCTGCTGCTGGTTCCTGTAGCTTTTTTCATTACACCCATCATCGATCATTCCTATAAGGACGATAACATTTCTGTGACTTACCAGACCAAGCGCGGAGAACTCTTCGGCGATTATGTTTCTTATTACTCCGACGGAACAACTAAATCTACCGGTTCATTCAAATGGAGTTTGCGCGATGGCGAATGGACGATGTATGATAAAAAAGGAAAAGTGCGTGCAAAGGTGAATTACAAAATGGGAGTTCCTGACTCCGTAATTTTTGTTTCCGGGAAAAAAGATGCCGACAAAAAAGACGGGGTGCTCATTACCAAAAGGATCTGGCGTTTGATCCCGCGCGATGATCGCATGTCACTTTTCGGAGATGATACTTTTTATCGCACCATCGAGAATTCTTTTGAGAATGGGGAGATCACGATCTACGACGATGATCAATTACAGAAACAATGTGCGGGAAAACTTCCGGAATATGTAATGTACGATTCGCTCCATCACATTACCGGTTATCGTATCAAGGAAGATATAGTTTGGTACGGTGGAAAGATCCCTCACGCGGAAACGAAGATCGTCAGCATTTGCCCGGTAATGCATCTTGCGGCAATGAATAAGGATACGGATGTATGCTGGATAAATTATTCCGAACTGGAACCGGTATTGAAAAGCAAAACATTTTTATTCATCCAGAACGGCCCCACCTATATTCACAATTCTGCCGACCTGCTCGACTACGGGCATTTTGCCAGCGAAATTTACAAGGAGACGAATATTTACAATAGAAAAATTTCGGATTACGCCACCGGTGCAAAAGCAGAACTGGAAGCCGAGCGTATTGAAATTTCATTGATTGAAACGGAGAATGATATGTGGACGGGAGAATCCGCGAAGTGAGAAAATTCCAACCCGGGTAAAATTGTATCTTGCGGGCAAACAAACCCGCTTAATTATCGGATAAGATATGTGACTCTCGGTTTGAGATGTGTGATCCTCGGTTTGAGATGTCTGATCTTTGGTTTGAGACATCTGATCCTCGGTTTGAGATAGGTGACCCTCGGTTTGAGATGTCTGATCCTCGGTTTCAGATATGTGATCCTCGGTTTGAGACATCTGATCTTCGGTTTGAGATATGTGATCCTCGGAATGAGATGTCTGATCCTCGGTTTCAGATATGTGATCCTCGGTTTGAGACATCTGATCCTCGGTTTCAGATATGTGACCCTCGGTTTGAGATGTGTGATCCTCGGTTTCAGACTGTCGCGGGCTATTGTTCATTTGGAAAAACTTCGGTGTTTTTCACCGTGAAGTGGGCGCTGATTATTTACGCCGTGTGCTGAAATAAAAAATGCTTTCACTCACCAGCGCACAACCCTATTTTTTTTACGCAGGCAAAACCGACATGCGCAAAGGATTTTATTGAGAAAATTCCATCCCGGGTAAAATTGTATCTTTCGGGCAAACAAACCCGCTTAAAATGGAAACCACTTCAAGTTTTTCTGAATCACAGCGATTCAAACAGATCTGGCTTTGGGTGCTGATGCTCATTGCCAATGGAATTTTTCTTTTCGGAATTTACTGGCAGGTCATTGCCGGCCATCCTTTCGGAAATAAACCCGCGCCAAACGTGGTCTTGTATATCGGCGAATCCGTTGTCGCATTGATGACGCTCATGTTCCTTTTGTGCAGACTGAATACCGGAATGGATTCGTCAGGTTTCACTTACACGTTTTATCCTTTCCTTTTTTCGAAGAGAAAGATCGATTGGGAAAATGTGCAGCATGTTTACACCAGAGAATATCGGCCGCTGATGGAATTTGGCGGATGGGGAATACGCTGGGCCGGTAAACAGGGATGGTGCTATAATACTTCCGGCAAAAATGGAATTCAATTCGTAATGAAAAATAATAAACGTATACTTTTCGGAACGCAGAAAATGGAAGAAGCAGAAAAAGTGCTGAAGCAACTCGGAAAATGGTCTGCTGAAAAATAAAATTTATGGTGAAAGAAGAAAAACTGTTCCGCGAGATCGGAACAAATCTGAAAGGCGTTGCAATGGGGCAGATGTTCGGAATGCCCATCATTAAAGTGAATGGCAAAGCGCTGGCCGGCCTGCACGGAAAAGCGATGGTGTTCAAACTCACAGGAGAAACGCATGCCTCTGCTTTGAAATTAAAAGGCGCGCAACTTTTCGAACCAATGAAGGGAAGGCCAATGAAAGAGTGGGTGGTGCTTCCTGCAACTCATAATAACCGCTGGGAAGAATTTGCAAAGTCTGCGCTCGCGTACGTGCGGAAGAAAGCGAAATAAAAATCAGGAATTATTTTTTCGCGTCTTTCACTAAACTATCCAGTTCAGGATAAGAAGTTTCGCGCGGGAGAAAAACTCTTTTCTTGTTTTTTGAATTCGATATCAGCGTGACCGGAATATTCCCCTGCCAGGAACTGTCCACGCGCGGAATCCACACATTGTCATTCGTTTCATCGAGTACATAAATTTCCTGGTTCATTTTCCTGCTCTCGAGGAATGGAACAAGCTTGGTGGGAATTTCCCGTTTGAAATCGAGCGAGACCAGGATCACTTTCACTTTTGTTCCTGCATAAGCAGAATCGATCTCTTTGAAGCAATGCAACTCTTTTACGCACGGACCGCACCATGTTGCCCAGAAATTAACAACGTAAGTGGTGTCGCTGTTTTTTTCTATGCGCTGCATTAGCGGAGTGACTTTAATCAATGAAGGAGGTTGTTTTCCCGAGAAGGAAAATAAAATAATGGAAAATAGCAGAATGGGAAACCGGTGCATAATGTAAAGTTAGGAGTAATGGGTAATGAGTTATTGAGTCAGTGAAATTTTTATTTGTTGCAGGTCATTTTTTTTCTTCAGACTTACCACATCAACTTCATTACAATCATTAGCACGATCATAAAAAAAAGAACCGCCCCCGAAAAGGCAGTTCTTTGCTTTCCCAGGCCGCCGGATATTCCCCACCAGATTCGGAAGTCCAGCGGTGCCATGGTTTATTTTTATAACGCCATTGGAGAAAATAGATACAGGAATGGAGCCGGATTATTTTATTCGGTAATGTCGCAGAATGAGCCGGAGAGCGGAGAAAAGGAAAATATTATCGGTAGAAGGTGCATCACCGGAATAAAGATGAATTTAGATAGTGTATCAGTTTGAAAATTCTTAGCGCCTTAGCGTCTTTGCGGTTTAATAAAAGAATGGTTTAGGAACCACCCTTCAATTCTTCAGGCAGGATCCGGCGCGAAGTTGAATCGGAAAATTTCAAACTGAGCCACTACCTGAATTTAATAAATTGGTCACTAACCCTGCGAAAAACGTATTTTTACAATTCAAACACGCTATATGCCGGCCCCGGTGCCCATTTATAAGATCGTTCCTCCTGCCATAGCTTCGGCAGGTGTTTATTTTTTTACTTCCGACAGCGGATTGGTTTACGAGGTACGATTCGGCCGGCGACAGGATAATATTCTTCATGCTACCATTGTTTTCGGTGTGATCAATGATGAGTTTGACGGCGAAGAATACGTGGTCACTAATCGCGGGGAAGTTTTTCGCGTGATGAATACGATTGCAGCGATCATTAAAATGTTCATGGCAGAACACACGAAGATCATGTGCTATGAATTTACCGGCATTCCTAAGGACGGAGAGGATGAAAGCAAAGCGTCGAAACGAACGGTACTCTACAAAAGATTTCTTCCGAAAATTTTCGAATCGGGATGGGATTTTAATTTCAACGGGAATTCTGCGATCGTGACTAAGAAGGGAAGCAGGTTTTAGGAGTGATGAGTGATGAGAAGCGCTGAAGTGAAATAAACAAACGTATCTTTTTTAGTTTCCGCGATTATAGTTTTGAATGCGGATTCAACTGAAATTTATTTTAGTGCTTTTTACAAATTACAAATGAAAAGTGGCAATAAACCAATCTGTAATTTGTAATTGAAAAATTGTAAATTAGTTCAAAGAAGGATCTTCAGGGAAATTGGCCATCATTGCAAAATCGGCGCCCATTTTTTTTACGGCAATCTGCCACAACTCTTCCGGCTTTTCAGAAAAAATAAGATCGAGATCGGCTTTGGAAACGAACCACGATTTTTCTTTGATCTCATTTTTCAGCTGATCTTTTTCCCAGCCCGAATAGCCAATGAAAAAACGGATCTCGTTAACGCCGATCTCTTTTTTCGTGATCATGTCTTTTACCTGGTCAAAATCGCCGAGCCACCACAATCCTTCCGCGATCTTCACTGAATCTTTTATTTTTTCTCCAAGCGTGTGCACGTAATACAACTGGTCGCGCTGAACTGGTCCGCCGAATAAAGCAGGAAAATTAAATTCAGGAAAACCGGGAATAGCTTCTTCAATTTTAATATCGAGCGGTTTGTTGAGAATGAATCCCACGCTGCCATTCGCTCCGTGCTCGGTAAGCAAAACCACGGCCCTGCGAAAATATCCGTCGGCAAGAAAGGGTTCGGAAACGAGAAGTCGTCCTGCTTTGGGAATCATTTTATTTTCTGCGAATAGCATTTGACAAAGGTAATGAGTAATGGGTTATTGGTTATTGGTTATGAGTTATTTGGTTTTTAAAAGTGATGCAGTTTTTTTCATAGCCCTCATGCCCGCAAGTACCCCGCATTTTTGGGATGGAACTTGCTCAGCGCGCCACGCGGAGTACAGCGAGGCAGGAGGAACGCAGGAAATTAAATGCACCAGACGGTGCGCTCCTGATGATTTATATCAGCAGAAAACGGTCGGGAAAAATTAACTTTGCCACATGGAAAAACTCAATGCTCACATCAGTAAATTGCGAACGGAGTATTCGCATGCCTCACTCGATGAGTCGATGGTGGAAAAAGATCCGGTGCGGCAATTTGAAAAATGGTTTCGTGAAGCGATGGATGCGAATGTAACAGATCCGATTGCGATGACGCTTGCAACTGCAGGAAAAGACATGCGCCCTTCTGCGCGCGTTGTTTTACTCCGTGATTTCAGTGCAAAAGGATTTTCTTTTTTTACGAATTACAAAAGTGCAAAAGGAAAAGACATTGATGAAAATCCGTTTGCATGCCTGAATTTTTTCTGGCCCGAGTTGCAACGGCAAGTTCGCATAGAAGGAAGAATAGAAAAAATAAATGAAAAAGATTCGGAAGAATATTTCAGTACGCGTCCATTGGAGAGCAGGATAGGAGCGTGGACTTCTCCGCAGAGTGAAATTATTCCCGACCGGAAATGGCTTGAAGAAGAATTGAACAAACAGAAAAAAAATTTCGAAGGAAAAAATGTGCATCGCCCGGAATTCTGGGGCGGATATGTTTTGATGCCTGATGAAATTGAATTCTGGCAGGGAAGGGAGAGTCGCCTGCACGATCGCATCTGCTACGTGCACGCGAATGGGGGATGGAAAATTATGAGGAAAGCGCCGTGATGATTAACGATTTGAAATTCAAAATTTGAAATTCGAGATTATGCTTGGTTCAATTAATGAAGAAATGATTACCGAATACAAATTACAGATTGCAATTGTTTCGGTGAAGATGGACTTCGGTCCGATAGAAAAAGAGGCAAGGTGTTTTTCCGCGACGCTTAGGGCGCACTAAATTAAGTTGCAGTTACCATTTTTTCCTTGCGGTAATATCTTTCATTCGGTAAGAAGTTTTTTCTACGCTGCTTTTTTTACCATTTTCATCCCAAAACTTTCTTTTGATGTTCCGGAGAATGATTCTGTTTTTCATGAGTGATTTTAATTTTCCATTTTCATAGAAATTTTTATCCCATCTGAAGTCTCCGTTTTTTCTCTCGAGCGTCTTCTCGCTCAATTTTCCGTCGGGGTAAAAACGCTCTACCCGCCTGATGTGCTCTTTTTTGAAATGAAAAATAATGGAATCTTTTCCATCTTTCGAATGAACAATACTGTCTTTCTGCGCCGCACAACCAATGACAGAAACGAAAAAAAGAATGAAAATGATTTGCGCTTTCACTATAGAAAGTTAAAATAAAAATCCCCCGTTGTTGCGGAGGATTTTTTTTAATCAGCTTTTTTTGCAGATTTCTTTGCAGCTTTTTTCTTAGGTGCTGCGCCTGCTTTTGCTTTCGCTTTTGCTTTTGCCATCGCCTTTTTTCTCGGACGGGTATTGCCGTAAGAATGTCTCCAGCGTTTTCCTTTGGTTGATTTTTTATCTCCTTTTCCCATGATTGATTTTTTTTCGTTTGGTGTGGTGCAAATGTAATGGTTATTGAGTTAACTTTTTTCGAAATTCCTCTTCGAGAAGTTCCGGTTTCTTAATGGAATTCCGCGCCCAATCCAGCAAAATATTATTTTTTTCTTCTTCGCTTAATTGCCAGTCAATATTTGATGTTCTGAGTTTTGTCATTAATTCATACATGCAGATGGCGGCTGAAACAGAGATGTTGAAACTTTCTGTAAAACCGAACATGGGAATTTTTACAAATTCATCGGCAGCATCCATGATATTTTTTGAAATTCCTTCGAGTTCTGTTCCGAAAAAGAGCGCCACTTTTCCTTTCGAAAGATCGAGTTGGCTGATGAGCTGATCATTTTTGTGCGGAGTGGTGGCAACAATACGATATTTATTTTTTTTAAGAAACGAAATACATTCATCGGTATTATTTTCTTTTCCGCTGTGATGATGAAGGGTGAGCCATTTATTTGCGCCCATTACCACATCGGGGTTGGGATTGTATTTGTTTTTGCTTTCAATGATGTGAACATCCTGTAAGCCGAAACATTCTGCACTGCGGAGAACTGCGCTTGCATTATGCGGCTGAAAAATATCTTCAACTACGATGGTTACATAGCGGCTGCGGAGTGCAATATGTTTTTCGAATTTTTTCCTGCGCTCTTCGGTGAGAAAACCCGAGAGATATTCGTACAACGCACTGCTGTATTGTCCCGTTTCAGACTTTTTCATTGGAGAGCGCCATCATTGTACACATGCGGAACAGCATCCTTGCCCCCACATTTGCATTCCATTCATCATGTCCTGGCGCAACTTCATTCAGATCCATCCCGATTATTTTTTTTCCGCTCTGCGCAACTTTCTGAATTAGATAAGCCGCCTGTTCAAATTCGAATCCACCGGCAACAGGAGTTCCCGTGTTCGGACAGAGTTTAGGATCAAGTCCGTCGATATCGAAACTGATGTAAACGTTATTCGGCAAATGAGAAATGATATCTTCCACCTGTTCGCTCCAGTTTTTTCCTAAATAATTATCGTGTTTGAGATCGCGATCGAAAAAAGTTTTTATGCGCGCAGGATTTTTTGCAATGAGTTTTGCTTCGTCTTCACAATAATCGCGTATGCCCGCCTGCACGAGCTTGCTCACCTGCGGGATCGTGAGCGCGTTGTACATGATGGACGCGTGCGAGTACGTGAAACCCTCGTACGCGGCGCGGAGGTCGGCGTGCGCATCGATCTGGAGAATTCCGAATGAAGAATATTTTTCTGCCAGCGCTTTCATGAAACCGAACGGCGTACTGTGATCACCGCCGAGCAACACCACCATTTTTCCTTTATTCATCCAATGAAGGCATTGCTGTTTCACTTTTTCATTCAGCCATTCCGATCCTGCATTTATTTTTTCAAGAATTGTTCCGGAAGTTTTGTTCAGTTTATTATTGGTGAATGCGTGAATATATTTTTTTGCTTCTTTTCTCAGCGAACTGTTCTTTCTTTTTATTTCCGAAGAAATTTCTTCCATTGCCAATCCGATCTTCCACGCATCTTTCATCATCGGATCATAAATATCAACCTGGAATGAAGCATCGAAAATTGCTTCCGGCCCTTTTGAACTTCCATCGGAATAAGAAACCGTTACATCCCAGGGAACAGGAACGATCACGATGTTTGCTTCTTTCGGAGTGAAAGGAAGCCCGTAAATATTTCCATCGGGATCGCCGGGGCAGTTGGGGTCGAAAGATTTTATTTTATCAGTATTCATAATTCTCAGAATAAAAAATCCTCCCGATTTCGAGAGGATTTCCGATAGTTTTTTTCTCAGTTATTTATTCACCGTTCCTGCAAGATCGGATCCGGCTTTGAACTTTGCCACTTTTTTTGCTTTGATCTGAATTGCTTTTCCTGTTTGCGGATTGCGTCCTGTGCGGGCAGCGCGTTTTGATACGGAAAATGTTCCGAATCCGACGAGAGAAACTTTTTCTCCTTTTTTAAGTGCTTTTGAAATGTTCTCGATGGTGGAATCAAGTGCGCGGCCGGCATCTGCTTTGGAAATCCTGGCGCTGGTGGAGATCGCTTCGATCAGTTCTGCTTTGTTCATCTTATTTTTTTTTGGGGTGGACTATTTGTCCTGTTAAACAATGATTGAATTGCGGGGAGCAAATATACGCGCAAACCCGCATCAGTCAAGGGTTGTAGAGCTTTTGTTCAAAAAATGGTGATAAAGATTTTTTTCTTTTTTGTGCGAACGAAAGAAAAAATTTCAGATGAAACGTATTTCATTCACCGCATATCCATTCATGAATTCCGCAGCGCTCATTCTTTTTTTGCCTGCAACCTGCAATTCTTCAATGAGAATATTTCCATCTGCAGTTTTTACATGAGGAAAATCGCTACGCAGTTCACCCGGAATGAATTTTGTGCGAAGGATCTTCATTTCCATGAGTTCGGCATCTTTCGTTTCAAAAGTTGTCCATGCACCGGGATAAGGAGAAAGTCCGCGCACATGATCGTGAATTTTTTTTCCAGTAGCAGTCCAGTCGATGCGGCAATCATTCCGGAAAATTTTCGGCGCCTCATTAAGTTTGCTATTCTGGGGAACAATTTGTTTTTCGCGTGGAGCATTTCCATTGGTAATGGCATTTATAGTTCTCACCACCAATTCACTTCCTGAATGCATCATTCGGTCATGAAGTTGGCCGGCAGTTTCATCGGGAGCAATCTCCATTTCTTCGCGGAAAATAATATTTCCCGCATCTATTTCCTGTTGTAGAAAAAAAGTAGTGATCCCCGTTTTCTTTTCACCATTCATAATTGCGCGATTGATGGGAGCCGCGCCGCGATATTGCGGAAGAAGTGATGCATGCAGGTTGAAGGTTCCCATTGGAGGAAGTTGCCACACAACTGCGGGAAGCATGCGGAATGCGACCACGATACCGAGATCGGGTTTTAAATTTTTAAGTTCATCGAGAAAGTCAGACGATCTTAATTTTTCAGGTTGAAGAACTGGAATATTATTTTTCTCTGCGAGTTGTTTCACTTCACTTTCGTTCAACTTCTTTCCACGACCGGCAGGTTTATCCGGCGCAGTAATCACCGCCACCACCTTGTACTTTTCAGTAATTAATTTTTCAAGAACTCCTGCAGCGAATCCGGGAGTTCCCATGAAAATAATTCTTAAAGATTCAGGATCCATTTCGAAAATTTGAAATTCGTGATTCGATAGCGGAGATCAGTACAATAGAAATGAATTCAATTTCAAATTTCGTCCCGATATTTATCGGGATCAAATCATCGAATTTTAATATCGAGTACTTTGATCGTTTGCCCGGCCATGCACACGCTCATCCGGTCTTCCGGTTCGAATTTCAACCAGACCTTGAGACTGTCGTGTTCGAATTCCGGTTGCAATCCGTCGGGTTCAAGTTTTTTATTATCACTTTCCTGTTGCAGCATCCATTTGCATCCGTCGAGTTCCACATCGGTAACGAATGCTTTTATGTACCCGTTTCCCGGGTAATCATAGTTAGGATCGGCTTTATAAGTGACAGCTTCTTTCACCTGGTGACAACTTGCCCGGTAAAAAAGAATGGGAGAGAGGAGAAGCAGAATGATAATGAGTCGTGAACTTTTCATGGGTATGATTTTTTTCAAAATTATAAAAACTCAGTGATTGGCTGATGCCGGCCACATCGTGTTAAGAACATTTAAAAGTTCATTAGCACGTGCGGCAGTGACGGTTGAACTTTCCATTTGGAAGGAACTTTGAAAGTAATATTGAAAACAGGCAGGTTGATCGTGTTATCTCCTTTTAGTGAAAGAAACAACGGAACAGCAGGAATGAAAAATAATTTTTTCATTCCACGTAAAGTACAAGCCCTTTCAGGTATTCTCCTTCGGGATGAAAAATATTCACAGGATGGTCGGGCGGTTGAGTGAGGTGATGCAGCACGCGCACATTTCTCCCGGCTACGATTGCTGACGACATGATCGTATCGGCAAATAATCCGCGATTCACGACCTGCGAACAGGAAAAAGTAAAAATAATTCCGCCGGGTTTTATTTTCATGATCGCTTCTGCATTCAACCGTTTGTATCCCATCACTGCATGATGTTTTGCACTCATCGATTTTGCAAATGCCGGTGGATCGAGTATGATCACATCGTAAACATTTTCTTTATCCTTCAGGAAATCGAAAGTGTCCATAGCAAAAGCAGCATGATCTTTCAGACCGTTCAGTTCCATATTTTTTTCTGCAAGCGCAATTGCTTTTTTCGATGAATCAACGCTGTGTACTGCGCTCGCGCCCGCTGTGCCTGCGTACACGGAAAATCCGCCGGTGTAGCAGAAAGTATTTGCTACTTTTTTTCCTTTACAATATTGTGAAAGCAATTTCCGGTTATTACGCTGATCAATGAAGAAACCGGTTTTCTGCCCGTTCTCCCAATCGATCAGGAATTTATTTCCATTCTCGGTTACTTCCACGTGGTTCTCTGCTTCGCCGAGAATATATCCGTTCGTCACCTGTTGTTCAGAATTTTTGTGCAAAGACTCCGCACTTTTATCATAAACCGCTTTCAGTTTATCGCCGAGAATTTCTTTCAGCGCAGTTGCAATTTCCATTCGCTGAAAATGCATTCCGGGAGAATGCGCCTGCATTACTGCGATTCCATTGTAATAATCAACGATGAGCCCGGGCATTCCATCTCCTTCGGCATAGATGAGGCGATACACATTGGTGTTTTTATCTTCGGTAATTCCAATATTTTTTCTGTACTCCCATGCCTTTGAAATTTTTTCATTCCAGAACTGTGCGCCGATCTCTTTACTGTCGAATGAAAAAACACGGATGGCAATGGAACCCGAAGAATAATGCCCGGTGCCGAGGTATTCCTCTTTATTTGAAAAAACGTCAACGAGATCGCCTTCCTGAACGGGGCCTTTAATTTTTTTTATCGCGCCCGAAAAAACCCACGGATGAAATCTTTTCAGCGACTGATCTTTTCCTGAACTTAGTATGACAGCGGTACGTTCCATAGATGGCAAAGGTAAGGTATTGGGATATTTGGTATTGAGGTATTCGGCGGGAGGAATTATTTCACGACACAAAAATTACCTCAATACCTAAATTACCTAATACCTTTTCTTCCATAAAAACCGATACGGCAACTTCGCATCTTCTCCTGCGTAACTTACACCGATTCGGGGGCCAATGATAATTTCATTTTTCGGGACTACTATTCCTGTTTCTTCGAGCCAGATTTTTTTTGACGTAAGATCCGCGCCGGAATATTTTACATGAATTCCCAATGCTTGTGAAACTGTTCCGGGCCCTGAGGAAAAATTCTTTCCGATCTTATTTTTCTTCCGTCGCTTCATCATAATTTCAATTCCGTCTTTCGGTTCTATCGCACGGATCAGAACAGCGTGAGGAATTCCTTTTTTATTCGTTACGATGTTGAAAAGGTGATGAATTCCATAGCACAGATAGATGTAAGCTGTCCCGCCTTTTTCATACATGATCTTCGTACGTTCGGTAAATTTTCCCCCGTGTGCGTGTGATGCGCGGTCGGTTACGCCTGCATAAGCTTCTGTTTCGGTGATGACCCCCGAAGTGAATTGTCCACGAAAATTTGTGCAGATCTTTTTTCCGAGTAATTTTTTTGCTATGCGTGTTACATCAGCGCCCGCATAAAAAGATTTTGCAAGCATAAAATCCGGTTTAGAAAAAAACGTTACTGTTGAACAGGATCCTGCACATTTATTTTCATTGCCCCGCCTTTTTTGGTGATAGTAATGGTTCCCACATTATCGCTTGAGAATGTTCCGAATTGTTTAGCAGAAAAAGTTACTTTCCCGGAAATTCTTTCCAATTGCCCTGCCTTGCTGAAAATAGCCATGTCCACATCCAGCGTTACGCCCTGTGCAGCCAGTGCAGTTTCCATGGAATCCAATTGCGCGCGGGTGGTATGACTGGTAATGACTATTTCTATTTTCCCTTTACCGGCGGGAGTTGCGGAAAGTGGATGGGAAACAAAAAGAAAAATAACGGAAATGAGAATGGCCGAAAAAAAAGTTCCTGGTTTCATGTTTTTTGTTTTTAAAATATTTGGAATAAAAAGATACGAAAGTTTTTCAGCGGGATCTCAGCCGGCTGGAATATTTTTTTGTCTTTTATCAGGTAGGAAAAAATTTCATTGACCTGAAAGATCAGCTTACGACGAGGTGCCGTTTGGTATTGAATTTTATTTTTCCCGAATCAAGCAGTTGCCTTACCACAAAACTGATATCTTCTTCGGTGCAGGAAGGAAGAGCGGCCGGAAGTTCGCGGATATTTTTCGGATTTTGAGAAAGGAGTTCGACGATTATTTTAGCGAGATCATTACGCCCCGCTTTTTTACCGGAACTGCTTTTTTTTCTGCACACATCACATATCCCGCAATCGGAAGAATTTTCTTCACCAAAATAACGCAACAATAATTTCTGCCGACAATTCCGTTCATCGCTCACCAGGCGGATCATGGCGCGCAGTCGCTCTTCTGCAATTTTTTTCCGCTCCGAAAGATTTTCCGGCGAGATGAAAAGTTTTTTTGCATCTGCTCTTGGCTGAATGAATGTGAGCATGGGTTTATCATTCTGCGGAATGTAGTGGAGCAGATCCAGTTTGTCGAGATAAAAAAGTTTTTGTTTCACTTCCTCATCTCCCAGCGAAGTTTTGCGCGCAATATCTTTTTCACGGATGCGCACATACTCGTCGAACAATCCTCCATAAGAGCGAAGAATGGTTTTGATGAATTTATCGAAAGCCGGATTCTGAACCTGAAAATTATAAAGCTGATCGTTGTTCGCCAGGAATTTCAAACGTGCAGGCGTGTACACGGCATCATTCACCGCAATGTAACCTTCACGCTCAAGAAATTTTATGCAATGAAAAAAAACAGCCGGATCCAGTTTGTACGATTCGCAGATCTTCTGCTGGTCGAAAACGAGGGTGAGCGCATTCCCGCTCCCGATAGCCACCTGAAAAAAATTCGCGATGGATTGATACGCTCTTCTTATTTCTGTCAATGAAGGAAAAGAAAGTTTATGATTGCGTTCGAGTTCTTCAATATCTTTTTCCTGCCAGAATAAAGCGGCATAAGAAAGTTTTCCATCTCTGCCCGCGCGACCCGCTTCCTGGAAATAAGCTTCGGGAGAATCGGGAAGATCGAGATGCGCCACAAAACGGACATTGGCTTTGTCAATTCCCATTCCGAATGCATTTGTTGCCACGATCACTTTCGATTTTCCGCTCAACCATTCTTTCTGCGTGGTGATCCGTTCTGCAGCAGGAAGCCCGGCATGATAGAATGAAGATGCAATTCCTTTCCGTTTCAAAAAATCTGAGATCTCCCGCGTGCGCCGGCGACTGCGCACATACACGATGCCGCTTCCTTCGGGTGTGGAAGATAATTTTACGACAGGGTCAATTTTATTTTCTGTTTTGCGAATGGTGTAAGCAAGATTTGTTCTCGCGAAACTGCTCCGGAAAACATTTTTCTTTTTGAATAATAATTTTTCCTGGATATCATCTACAACACGAAGCGTTGCAGTAGCAGTAAGCGCGAGCACGGGAATGTGAGGATGAATTTCGCGCAAAGCGGCAACCTGCAGGTACGGCGGACGAAAATCATATCCCCATTGGGAAATGCAATGCGCTTCATCGATCGCGAAAAGATTCACATTCATTTTTGAAATGCGTATGCGCGCCATTTCTGTTTGCAATCGTTCGGGCGAGAGATAAAGGAATTTCAGATCGCCATAAACGCAATTATCAAAAGCAACATCCACTTCTTTTTTCGACATCACAGAAGTAATGGCGATGGCTTTTATTCCGCGTGCATTTAAATTTTCAACCTGGTCCTGCATGAGCGCAATGAGCGGAGAAACAACAATACAGATTCCGTCGCTGCATAATGCAGGCACCTGAAAGCAAATTGATTTTCCGCCGCCTGTTGGAAGCAATGCGAGCGTATCTTTTCCATCAAGCACACTTTTTATAATTTCTTCCTGGTTCGGACGGAAATTTTCAAAGCTCCAGTATTTTTTTAGAATGGAAGAAGGAGAGTGCATTGCAATTCAAAAGTACGATGGGATTGGAGAGAAAGTGATTTTGTTAAAAGAAAATTATTTTGGTGAAGAAAATTCTTCCGGTTGTGAATTTGTTGTGTCATTCAAAACGCAAACGTCACACTGAATCTCCACACTTTTTCATCTTTGCAAACAGGTGGGAGCCACGCCGGCATTTCAGAAACAATTTTTTCAAGTTTTGGTTTTACATCCGGTGGAACATCAGTTTCATTGCAATTGACCAGCACCGGTTTCAGAGAAACACTATCGATTGTGAATGAAACAGTATATTTCTCACCCTTTAGTTTTTCTCTTTCCTCTGCCGTGAAATCTGTTTTTATCCTGTGCTGAATGTATTCCTGCTTCAGCATATTGCCACCGAAATAGCGCGGGCCGCAAATGAGCATATTCTGCCTCACGGGATCCACAAAAATTTCTTTGTGCGAATCGAAATCCAGTTTCTGCACAAGATCTCCGGTGGTATCGGAAGCGAAATATTCCCACACACCAATTGGAATTCCGTCTTTGTATTGGCCCGAAACATATTTTTTTCCGTTGCGTCCCATTTTCAGATACGGACCATCCTTGTCGCCACTCGCATTCAAATGATAATCCTCGTTCACTTTTCCGTTCTTGTGATAAGTGACAACGTGCGAAGAATCTTTTTGTGCAAAACAAATGAATGAAAAAAGAAGGGCGGGGAAGAGCAGTAATTTTTTCATGACGATGAAGTTAAGACAAAAGGTGGTGATTTTCATTTGCAATAACCGTTCCCATTTAGGGGGAGGATTACGGATTTTCTACGGAATACAGATTACGAATTGGAACGGAGATTACGGAGTATTGTATGCAAACCCACTGTAAAATCGGTTTACCTCTGTAATCCGTATTCCGTAGAAAATCCGTAATTCACCTACATCCACTATTCAATATTTCCGCAATTATCGTCCATGAATGAATTTGTTTCTTCGTGCCAGTTGTACTGCGCCGAATATTTTGGATTCTCCCACCAGAATTTTGTGCGTTTCTTATCGTAATTGCCGATCTCGTTCATGGTTTCCGTATCGTAAATTCTTCCATTGATCATTGTGTATTTCACATACTGCGAATTATGAATGTCCTCCAGCGGATTTTTGTCGAGCACAATGATGTCGGCTAATTTTCCTGTTTCTATTGAACCGATCTGTTTGTCCATGCCAATGTAATAGGCGCCGTTCATTGTTGCGCAACGCAACGCTTCCATGTTCGTCATTCCACCCATCTGCAGCATCCACAATTCCCAGTGAGCGCCCAGCCCCTGCAATTGCCCGTGTGCGCCGAGATTAACTTTCACTCCGGCATCCGCTAATTTTTTGCACGACTGGGAAACAAGAATGAAACCGTTGTTGTATTCTTCTTCCGGGATCATCGTGCGGTGGCGCGAGCGTGAATCGATCTCACCGCGTGGATAAAAATTAAGCAGTTTTGAATTTTCCCACACATTGGAATGCTGGTACCAGTAATTTTCTCCGCTTGTAGCGCCGTAAGTGACAATGAGTGTTGGCGTGTAACCGGTTTTACTTGCGCTCCACAATTTCACGACATCATCATAAACAGGAACAACAGGAATATTGTGTTCGATGCCGGTGTGTCCGTCGAGGATCATCGTCATGTTGTGATAAAAAAAGGATCCGCCTTCTGGAACAACTTCCATCTGCATGCTGCGTGCAGCAGCTATCACCTGTTGTCTTTGTTCACGCCGCGGCTGATTATAACTCTTCACTGAAAATGCGCCGCATTCTTTTGTGCGGTAAACTGCAGAACGTGCATCGTCATAATTGTTGATGACGGCTTTGAAATCTCCTTCAGCGCCATAAAGAATCCAACCGGTAGAAAAAATTCTCGGGCCGATCATGTTTCCGGCACGTACTGCTTCCGATTGTGAAAAAACCATTTCTGTATTCGAAGAAGGATCGTGCGTAGTGGTTACACCGAAAGCAAGATTCGCATAATAGCTCCATTGTTTTTGAGGAGACAATCCCTGGCGGAAAGTTCCCAGGTGCGCATGCACATCCACGAGCCCGGGCATAATTGTTTTGCCACTGCAGTCAATGACTTTTGCATCGGAAGGAATCTGCACATCACCGGTTTTTCCAACCGCGATTATTTTATTTTCTTTTACCACAACTACTCCGTTTTCGATCACATCACTGTTTGCATTCATGGTAATGATGCGTGCGTTGGTCAATGCGATCGTTCCTTTTGGTTTATCCGATTGCAATTCCAGGCCGATCTCAATTCCAGTGGTATCAAGTGCAGGAAGAGAATCGGAAGCTCCATTGACGAATGTGAATGTGTTTTTAATTTCTCTTTCAAAATATTTACTGCCCATCGTCCAGTGAATTTTTTTACTGTCGCTGCTCCAGCAAATGGATTGACCTGCATCGCGCGTTACACAATTCATTGGCACCTGGCTCATGTCTTTGCTGAGATCGAGCGATTTTCCGGAAGGAGGAAAAGCACAGACGTAAACTTTGAAAAGCTCGCGGAATGCGATCCATTTATTATCGGGACTCGGAATTATTTCCCAAGCGTAAGGAGAAGTGGCTACTTGCTTCGAAGTTTTCTTTTCCACATCGTAAGCATCGAGTTCTTTCGAATCGCCATTGTCCAAATAATAAAAAATTTCTTTTCCATCAGAAGAATACATTGGTTTTTGTCCGCCGTTATCAAAAAGAAAAGCTGCATTTCCTCCCGAAGATGAAACAGAATAAATTCCGGGTTTTACGCTATAGGTAAATCCCTGGTGATCATTGCCGCCTTCTTTCCAGAATGCAATTGTTTTTCCGTCAGGAGAAAAAGATGGCGTGCGGAAAATTCCTTTTTCACTGGTGATCTTCACCGGAACGGCTTTCGGATTTTTCATATCGAGCGACATCACCGCTCCTGTATTTTCATCGTTCCATGAAACATAAGTGAGTTTATTTCCATCGTTCGAGAATGCGGGTTCGAATTCAAAATCAGTTCCCGTTGTGAGTCGCGATGGAGTTCCGTTCGGTAATTGTTTTTTCCAGAGATAACCGGCCGCATTGAACACGAGCCATTTTTCATCGGGAGAAGTCACTGCGTTGCGGATCATTTTCGCGGTGAATTTATCGGGAGCAGCATCGTGATCGAAATGAAGCGCGTTATAAATTCTGTGATGACAAGTAACGGAGAAAGGAATTTCAGTTGCTTTCTGAGTAGAGATGTCCACATTTTTAATTTTTCCTTTCGCCCAGATGATGATGTGTTTGTTATCGGGCATCCAGTTGAAACCAGTATACACTCCGAAGATGCACCATGCCTCCTGCTGATCTTTGCTCAGATCATCATACACAGGCCATTCTTCTCCAGTTGCAAGATCGCGCAGGTACAAAACAGATTTTTCATGAACGCGTCGCACGAATGCCAGTAATTTTCCATCGTGTGACACCTGCGGGCGAAATGCGCCACCGGGTCCGCCCGTAACGTTTGTAATTTCTCCGCTGGTAAGATCATAGCGATTGATCACATAGATCTGGTTGTTGGGATCTTTGTTGTACTGGAAAAATCCGCCTGGATACATGTCCTCGCTGTAGTATAAATATTTTCCATCGGGAGAAGCGCTGGGTTCGTTCACATCCTGTTGTGCATTTTTCTTTTTCGTGAGTTGAATTCCATCACCGCCGGTTTTGTGATACATCCACATTTCTCCGGCACCGAGTGAACGGGTAGAGGAAAAATGTTTTCTTCCAATGAGATATTGGCCATCGCCAGACCATACGGCATTATTGAGCAAGCGGAAATTTTCTTTGGTCACTTGTTTTGCATCGGAGCCATCTGCTTTCATCGTCCAGATATTATCTCCACCACCACCGTCACTTGTAAAACAAATTGTTTTTCCATCGGGACTGAATCGAGGTTGACATTGCCAGGCAAGACCTGTTTGTAAAGGAGTAGCAGTTCCTCCTGTGATCGGAATGGAATAAATATCACCAAGCAGATCGAATGCAATTGTTTTTCCGTCAGGGCTCACATCGAGATTCATCCACGTCCCTTCTGTAACGGTGAAGGAAACATCTTTATAATCGCCGGGAGGATCATTTACATTCCATTTTTTTTTGTCGCCGCCGGTTGCAGCGAAGAGAATAAAACAGGAAGCGATCAGTAGCACATTCTGGTAGCGCATAATTTTCAGGAATTTGTTTTGAGGTGAATCAAAGAAAATAAAAAAGCCCCGTCGTTCGTAATGAAGACAGGGCTTTTTTGAAATAAAATTGACGAGCGGTCAGAAACCGACTTTCGGGGTAACTTTTTGCTCAATGAGAATTCCGAGGCAGGCAGCATCTACTGCTTTGCCGCGGCTAACACCTTCGCCGGGAATGGTGACGGTGACGAACATGTTGCGAGTAGATTCGCAGGAGAATTCCATGTGACTGGATTTGTTATCTGTTGCATTATCATAGAGCACTTCGCCTGTGGATGCATCAGAAAGAACAAGACCAATTTCGGTTCCCAATGCCGGATCTGCGCAGAGAGAGATCGAATAATCGAATCCTGCGTAGAAAATAGCTTTGAGTTTAGAAGTTGTTCCTTTTGCGAACAAACCGCTTTTCGATTGTGAATTGTAAATGAAACCTTCTTCAGACGCCTGGCTGCATCCCGGCTGGCGGTGATACATTAAACAGGTATTCTGTGAAGGAATAGGTGCAGTGATGCCGATCATTGCGGCAATCAAAACATATTTCGACAGCTTTTTCATAGTTATTTTTTCTGAGGTTGATTCTTACTGGAGGTTAATATAACCGGTACGTATTTCATTGAGTTTACTCTGGATCTTATCAAACTGATCTTTGGTGAGTGTTGTTTTTGCACCGCCGCCTATGACAAGTTTTCCATTTTTCTTGGAGGTGGCACTGTTGGTTCCCGAGGTTTGCGATGCATCGAAAAGTGTTTTTAAATCTTTGATCTGATCCTGAACAGCTTTTACATCGGCATCTTTAGCAGCGTACTTGTCCATGAATTCAATAAGATTTCCAAGTGCGAGACGCTGTTCAGCTATGTGTTCAGCCGTTGATTTGTCTTTGTCAAAATCTTTAACCATGTTACTCATAAGGTAAAGGCTTTCCACCCATCCTCCTGCAAGCATGAGACTAAGGTCTCCGCCGCGATCGGTATTCTCGAGATTCTCGAATGAAGAAAGATACATGTCATTCGAAATTGCAACAAGTGAATCGCCGTTACCGGTATTTTTGCTGATGCGGTCTTTGTCTTTATCCGTGAGGTTGGTTGCTACTTTCAGTTTATCGCCCATGCGCATGCAGGTGCCGAAATAGCCAAGAACTTTATCGGAGACTCCGAACGTGGAGCAATACAGCAGGTCAGCAGAATATATGCCAAGATTTAAAGACTGCGATTTTTTGCTCTCATATTTTTTCTCATTATCAGTAGGATTGAGATAATTCGAATTGGCATTTGATGCACCAACCATTTTCATGTAACCGAAAACTTCTGTTGGAGAAGGCACGGAGATCATGTTCAGATTTTTGGTTGTATCCCCTTTTGTAGCTGTAGAATCTCCCGCAGTAGAATCAGTAGGAGTTTTTCCATCGCCATCATTACCACAGGAATGAAGTGCAAAGACAAGAACAGCGGCCGGGAGAAGCCACGACTTGATAAAACGGTTTTTCATAGTAGGATTTTTGGTCATTGACCTGTTTCAGCAAAAATAGTTTTTTTTTCCATCTCCGCGATGAAAATGAAGTTATCGCCGCCGGAGGCAGAAGCAAAACCAATCGGGAATAATGAAAATATTACTTTTGCGGAAACCGATTCAATTCGGGGTGTAGCGCAGTTGGCTAGCGCGCCACGTTCGGGACGTGGAGGCCGGAGGTTCGAGTCCTCTCACCCCGACGATTTTCTCTTTCCGGATCATTATGTAGCATTCTTTAGCACGGGGGAAACAAACGCCCGTTTTGTAATATACCCCTTCTGCGTCATTGTAATTTTCATAGCAGGATCACTCTTGGCAGCTGAACCATTTGCAGCAGAGCATCTTTTCACTGGGAACTTCGTCTTATCTTTATAGTATGAAGGTTCCGGGAATTTTTCTTCTCTTGATTTTGTTTTTTGCTGCACACCTGGGCGCGCAGGAAACCTACATGGGTATTGTTCCGGGTTCGGCAAAATTCCATCCCTTTATTTCCATTGGCGGAGGTCCGTGTTTTTCCGTTATCAATAACAGGAAAGAAGTGAAAGGAAATTATAAACCGGGCGATCATTTTTTTATTGGTATTCATACTAAACCCTGGTTCTACTGGAGTTTCGAGTATTCCGGTTTTGTGAATCACGCTTCGGGATCCATCAATGATATTAAGGCGTGGAATTCTGAACTCGACGGAAATTTTCTTTTCGACATAGGCCAGACAAAATACCTTTTTAAATTTCTATTCGGTGCCGGCCATCTCGACTGGAGAGGAACTTACATTGGCCCTTCGCTCAACGACAATAATAAATATTACATCGGTATGCGTCTCATGGAAAAATGGTATTGCGGAAATCTCGGTTGTGGTGTTGCACGAACACTTGGACGTGGGTTTATGATCTCAGCCGATTATCGCATGCGTTTTGCTTCGGAGAAAAAAGATCTCCTTAGTATTTCCGATACCGGTTTTTATTTTGATGTTGCCTGGAATATTCACGGAAAGAAATTTTACGGTGAGAATCAGCACGACATGGACAAAAAGCAGAACAAAGGAAAACCCGGAAGGATCTATAAGTGGATGAAGAACCGCCGCTCACAGAATTGAAAAATCTCCTTGCATATTTTTTTATTTTTTTCCTCTGTTCGGAAGTACACGCACAGAATGACACCACACGCATCGTCTTCAAAGGACGCGTGTATGATGTGATGGACTCTTCGCTGAAACTGATGCCGATCGTGGTAAACCATAGAACTGGAAGCGGGCAAAATGCGGCTGCCGGTGGTGAATTCAGGATTGGCGGATTGAAATCAGATACGTTTGTTATTTCTTCCGGTGGATATAATCCTGTCCGTATTTGTTTTCGCGATTCTGTGATGCGCAATGAATATTCAGAGCGGATCGGTTTAAAAATGAAAGCGAACGTGATGAACTCAGTCGTCATTTATCCCGCAAAAGATCTCAGCGAAATTCAGAAAGAAAGAGAACACATAGGCGCTGTACAAACGCGAACAACCTCGGGCGTTACCGACGCAGTGGAGAGCCCGATCACTTACCTCTATGAGCGCTACAGCAGGGAAGGGCGCTCGAAAGAAGCAGTGGCCATGCTGGAGAATGAAGACAACAAGCGCGATATACTGAAAGAACTTTTCCGCACCTATAATAAGTCGGGCGTGATCGATCTGCAGGAAAATGAATTTGACAACTTCATTGATTTTATAAATATCCCGGAATCATTTCTGAAAACTGCATCAGAATATGATCTCGCTGTTTTTATCCGCCAGAAATTTCTTCAATACCGGGCGGCACAGAATTTTCACCTGCACAATCAGCGATAGTATAATCAGGTCCTCAAAATTGAATATGCATTTCCGGAAAATCTCAAATAACAAATTCCAAAATTCATTGGTGGCTTTAACAGTTTGTGATTTCTCTTCCTGCCACATTCTGTGAATTTTGTTTTATTATTTCATGATTGAATGTCAATTTTGAGATCACTTTCAATATCATTGCCCTCTGTGTAAATTTGCTTTTCGATGATGTCAATGAAAAATTTATCGGTACTTGTGCTGGCTGTTGCCGGATTCGCGTGCGGGAACAGGCCGGTTGTCATTGACAAGAATATTTCTGTTGCGCCGAAGAATGCAGTTGCAGATCTGAAGCCCGGAGTGGTGAAAGGAGTTGAACTCAATAAAGACGAGCGGTCTGCCTACGATGATTTCACCGGTTTGATTGGTGGTAATCGCTTCTATTCTTCTTACAAAGGAAAAGTGGAATGTTCAGATACTGTTTCTTCACGGCGGAAATTTTTGTTTGACCTGAAGGCGGAATTTCTTGTCGACAAGATTTTTATTATCCCCCTTTCCTCCGGAAAATATTTTGTGAACTGGCAGGAAACAGATCATGAAGGAGTGAAAACTTATTTTGCAGCGTTCCCCGAAGGAGCAACTAAACCGGAATGGGAAAGTGTTTTTAAAGTGCCGAATCCCGGTCAGCCGGTATTGGATGGAAATGCAATTTATGTTTCCTCGCTCGGCATGGTTGGTAAACTGAATTCGGATAATGGAAATTTTTTCTGGAGGCATGATTCTCTTTACGACCAGCTTCATTATGCATATCAGAAATTCGAACCCGCATTGGTTCACGAACACGCTATTCACTTTGTAGATTTTCCGATCGAAGGAAGAAGAGAAATACGCGACACGCTCAAATGCGATCCGGAAACAGGAAAGTTTATTCGGTGAATGTTCATTTTTGGTTTGAAACAATTGAATGTCGGGTGAAGTTCAAAGCGCCGATTAATTATCTTTGAATCGCCGAATATGGCTCCACGATTAATACTCAATCCGCAGCAGTTCTCCATTACGATCAATCGTCTTTGCCACCAGTTGATCGAAGTACACGACGATTTTTCTTCCTCAGTGATCATTGGCCTTCAGCCACGAGGGATCCTGCTTGCAAGGCGCATTCACAAAACGCTCGGAAAAATTCTTTCCAACGATAAAATTCCATTGGGAGAACTCGATGTTACTTTTTATCGCGATGATTTCCGGAGAAAGGATCTCGTCCCGAATAAAACAAATATTGATTTCATCATCGAAGATAAAAATGTGATCATGATCGATGATGTTCTTTTCACCGGAAGAACCATTCGCTCAGGACTGGATGCAATGATGGCATTCGGCCGTCCGAAAGATGTGGAATTGCTTGTTCTGGTTGACAGACGCTTCAGCCGCAATCTTCCGATCCAGGCAAAATACACCGGAAGAACCGTGGATACGGTGAGTTCGGAAAATGTAACAGTGGAATGGAGTGAGAATGGCGGAGAAGATAAAGTATGGTTAAACACGAACGGATGAGTAACGGAAAAAAACTCAGTGTTAAACACCTGCTCGGTATCAAACAACTGAATGCTGCAGATATTGAATTGATACTGGATACTGCCAACACGTTCAAAGATGTGATCAATCGCCCGATCAAAAAAGTCCCTTCGTTACGCGATATTACCATTGCTAATTTGTTTTTTGAGAATTCAACCCGTACGCGCGTTTCGTTTGAACTTGCAGAACGCCGCCTCTCTGCGGACACGGTGAATTTTGCCGCTTCCAATTCTTCTGTGAAAAAAGGAGAAACGCTCATTGATACCGTAAATAATATTCTTGCGATGAAGGTGGATATGGTGGTGATGCGCCACCCGAATCCGGGAGCTTGTGTTTTTCTGTCAAAATATATTGATGCTAAAATTGTGAATGCAGGAGATGGCGCGCACGAACATCCAACGCAGGCGTTGCTAGATGCTTACTCTATCCGCGAAAAACACGGAAGCGTAAAAGGGAAAAAAGTGGTGATCGTCGGCGACATTCTTCATTCGAGAGTTGCGATCTCCAATATTTTCTGCCTGCAGAAACTCGGCGCAGAAGTGATGGTGTGCGGACCACGAACGCTGATGCCGCGCTATATTTCTTCGCTCGGTGTGAAAGTGGAATACGATCTGAAAAAAGCGCTCGAATGGTGCGACGTTGCCAATATGCTCCGCATTCAGTTGGAACGACAGGACATCAAATATTTCCCAACGCTGCGCGAATACACTATGCAATACGGGCTCGATATGGAAATGCTGAACAAAGTAGGGAAGGAGATCACGATCATGCATCCCGGGCCGATCAACCGGGGCGTGGAGATCACGAGTGAAGTTGCTGATTCGGCACAATCCATCATACTCGACCAGGTGGAGAATGGTGTTGCTGTGCGCATGGCTGTGCTTTATCTCCTCGCAGGAAGAACAGATGACTGAGGTTCCGGTCGATCTACGCTTTTTCACGTTCAGAATTTCATTTTGCATTCGCAGGGAAAAAACCTATTTTTGCAAATATGAATCAGCCATTTGTAGTTGAAAGAAGCGAACGGTATTCCCTCATCCGAATCAATGTTGAAAAACTGGATACGATGATCGCTCCTGCTTTAAAATCTGAACTTGTTGTTCTGAATGCAGACGGAGTTAGAAACCTGATCATTGATCTTGGCGAAACAAGATATTGTGATTCCTCGGGGCTCAGTGCAATCCTGGTTGCAAATCGCCTTTGTAAAAATGCGAACGGATTTCTCGTGATCACCGGTTTGCAGGATCCCGTAAAAAAACTCATTTCAATTTCCCAGCTCGACAGTATTCTCAAAATAGCTACCGATCTTCCCTCTGCCATTGATCTTCTTGTTGCTGAAGATGTGGAGCACAATGGGCGCGATTGAAAATCAACCTTACCCCACATGAAAAAAATTTACACGCTCATTCCCGGAATTCTTCTCGCAATTGCATCACATTCGCAGTGCACGATCAATAGTTCATTATTCGGCCCGCCTAACAATACAAATTACTCCATCATTCCCGATACGATCACGAATCTGCCGATCGCTTACGTGGGCACGCCTTATAACACCGATCTCCAGTTTCATATTCAACCCGACACGGTCACTATGTTCGGAACATTTCCGATCACGCAGGTTCAGATAGACAGTGTAACCGGAATTCCTGCCAACTTCACTTACCTTCCTAATCCAAGTACCGGAACTTTTACAACTCCAACAGCCACTCCTCCGGGTACAGGTTATGGATGCGTGGCGGTGACGGGATTAGCAGTAGCGGGACAGGAACTTGGCGGACCTAATAGCGATGGAGTTTATCCGTTGATCGTTTATTATACTGCGACGGTTGTAATTTTTAGTGTGCCTACTCCTGAGGCAACAACCAAGACCGGCTATAAACTCGTCATTCAGCCTGCAAACGGATTCAACAGTTACGAGATCAAACAATTTTCTGTTGCAACTAACTCTCCGAATCCTGCTGATGATCATACCGATTTCCGTTTTAATATTCCGAATGCAGGTAATGTGAATTTGGTGATATACGATGTATTGGGTAATGTGATAAAGCAGGATATTATCAGTGTTGCAAAAGGAACCGCGCAATACGATTTGAATACTTCAGAACTTTCTTCCGGCGTTTATTTGTGTTCTTTCAGAATGGGAAATTCTGTTGTTACAAAAAGGATCACAGTATCTCACTGATGAATGGCTGCTGCTTTTGAATTGACCATACTCGGAAGTAGTTCTGCAACACCAACATCCAAACGTCATCCTACGGCTCAGCTACTGAATGTGGCTGAGCGTTTTTTTTTAATTGACTGCGGAGAAGCAACGCAAATCCAGTTGCGAAAGTACAAGATCCGTTTTCAGCGCATCGATCATATTTTCATCAGTCATCTTCACGGCGATCATTATCTCGGATTAATGGGACTTCTTTCTTCTTTGCATTTGCTCGGAAGAAAAAAAGAGTTGACCATTTATCATCCGCCGGGATTGAAAACAATTATTGACCTTCAATTTGAATTATCGGGCACCGTACTTAATTACAAGATTAACTGGCATGAACATGATATTCACAAGGCAGGAATAATATTCGAAGATCATGTTTTGAGTGTCGAGACCGTTCTTCTCAATCACCGAATTCCCTGCTGCGGATTTATTTTCCGGGAAAAAGAAAAAATGTTTTCTCTGGATAAAGAAAAACTTGCGGAATACGGAATATCCCGCGAATTTTTTTCTGATCTGAAAAATGGGAAAGACATTATGCCCGATGGAATGAGAAAATTCCGGAATGAGGAACTTACAAAAGGCAGATACGCTTCACGATCGTATGCGTTTGTTTCTGATACGCGATATAATGAGAAAGTAATTGAAGCCGTGAAAGATGTCGATCTCCTTTATCATGAATCTACTTTTCTGCACGAGATGCTGGAGCGTGCTGAAAAAACTTTTCACACTACGGCACTTGAAGCAGGCCTCGCAGCAAAAAAAGCAGGCGTGAAAAAATTAGTGATCGGTCATTTTTCTGTTCGTTATACCGATCTTCTTCCATTGCTCGAAGAAGCAAGAACAGAATTTCCGCAAACCCAGCTAGCCGAAGAGGGGACGAAATTCACAATTCCGGAGGTTTTCCTTGTGAATAAATAAGAAATATACTTGTGGTTAATCCGGCTTGAATAAATATCTTTGTTTACTTATTTTTAATTAGTCTAAATAAGAAAATGATCACAACGATACTTATCGCGCAAAGTAATTACCTTGTAAAAGAAGGTCTTAAATCATTGATTATTAGTGATAAAAGTCTTCTATTATCAGGGGAAGCTTCAAATGGAGATGAATTGTCAAGAATTGCCCTGGCAGGGAAACCAGACGTCATTATCATCGATCATCTCGATCCGGCTTTCGGAATTTCAACTTTGAGAAGAATTATTTCCGAATCACCTTCCACACGTTTTCTTACTATCTCGGAAAAACCAAGCCGGTGGATGCTTGCAGATGCGATGTCGACCGGCATCACAAGCTATCTTCTCCGCGATTGTGAAAAAGATGAAATACTTGATGCCGTACACGCCACTGCCAAGGGCGAAAAATTCTTTTGCGGAAAAATTCTGAGTAGTGTTGTGAAAAATAACGGGGAAGAAATTTCTGCAGAAACAATTTCCTGCGACGGTTTGCGGATATCTGACCGTGAAGCGGAGATCATCTCTTTCATTGCGGAAGGACTCACCAATAAAGAGATCGCCGATAAATTATTCCTCAGTACACATACCATTACTACTCACCGGAAAAACATCATGTCGAAGCTGGGTGTAAACAATACGGCAGGGCTGGTGCTCTTCGCTATTAAAAATAATATCGTAACGCCGAATCATTTTCTTTTCAATACGAATTGAACAAATATCTTTTCATCAGGGACATTCTGCGGAATGTCCTTTTTCATTTTATTCCAGCTCTTAATTTATAACTTCAACCCATGAAGTTGCTTTTAGCTGACAGCGGTTCTTCCAAAACAGAATGGAGATTCATTGATGACGCGCGTGAACAGCACAAAATATTCACAACCGGGCTGAATCCGTGGCATATTTCCGGTGAAGATTTCCGGAAATTGATCGAAGAAAAAATTTTTCCGTTTTGCAGCGGGAATAATGAATTGAAACTGTTTTTTTATGGAGCCGGATGCGGCAATGAACTGAAAAGAAATTCATGGCTGATCATTCTTGAGCGCGCATTCCCGCACGCCCGCGTACAGGTGAGCACTGATTTGCTCGGGGCCGCGCGCGCATTGTGCGGAAAAGAAAAAGGATTTGCAGCAATTCTCGGAACCGGATCAAATGCCGGCGAGTATGATGGAGAAAATATCTGCAGGAGTATGCCGTCGCCCGGATTCATTCTTGGCGATGAAGGAGGAGGAGTGCACATTGGAAAAAAGATTCTCGGAAAATATCTTCGCCACGAGTTGTCGCCGGTACTTCAGAAAAAAATTGAAGAGGAATGTGGGAAAAGTGAAGCAGAGATCCTCGACCAGGTTTATCATCATCCTTATCCTGCACGTTTCATTGCTTCCTTCTCAAAAATTGCAACAACTAATTCTCACTATGAAGAATGCCGGAATATTATTGAAGAAAGTTTCATAAACTTCCTGGAAAATTTCAAAAAATTTTCGCGTGGCAGTAAAATGAAATTGTCTTTTACAGGTTCTGTTGCCTGGCACAACCGTGAATTACTTCTGCCACTTCTTGAAAAATTTTCTATTGCGCCGGGAAGAATAGTTGCATCTCCCATGGATGGACTCGTTGATTTTCACCTTGAAAAATAATCATGCATTCTTTCCCAGTAATGTTCCTTCCATCCCTGCGTGAATTCCGCAACCTGGCCGATGGGAATTTTCTTCTGCGAAAAAGTAAGTTCAGTTCCTTTCCCAGAAGATTTAAGATCAAAAGTAATTTCAGAATAATGATCGTCGGGCCACTTGCCATCGACCGCTCTCCACGTTTGAACAATTTTTTTTCCGGGTACCAGTTTTAAATTCTTGCCAACAATGTATCCGTCGTATGCAGAATATACACTTCCTTCTTTTTTACCGATCGTGCATTTAGTCCCGGTGAATGCCGAATGTTTTTTCGAATTCATGAGCGCTTCATAAACTTCTTTCGGGGAAACACTGAATTTTACTTTTTGTTTTATGGAACCTGTTTTCATGGGAATTTGTTTTATCAAGTTAATGGTTATCGAATGGTAATGCAGCCGAGGCATTTCCGGAAAGCGAGAAATATTTTTTATTCAGTTCAGATGCCGGAATGCAGAAGAAAGAAGTCATTCGCACGCAACCCGGGCCACAAGGATCACTGCCGGCAGAAACAGAAATATTTTTTCCGTATTTGAAATTTGAATACAAAAGAGTCTCCGTGCCCAGCGCCCAGGGAACAAGAATGAGGTCTTTATCTTTTTCCATTTGTTCCGGCGAAAGATAATACGTGTCTTTACCATTTTTAATTCCTGTGGAAACAATTTTGTCGAGATAAGCCACGCGTTTTTTGTACATGAGACACCCAACATTGATGTAATGGATTCCGTTGAAAATAAAAAAAACAACGGCGAACATTAAAATCCATTTGTTGATTTTCATTTCATGCACAATTAAATCTGCCAAACCCAAATTGATCATGAAAAATGCCGGAAGGAAAATTCGTTCAAGCATGATGGAGGAATCGCCGTTTTTGAAAGTGACGCATCCGATAATAAAATAGCCGACGACTGAAATTATTATTGTTGCGAGTTTTAATAATTCTTTCTTTACTGTCAACCAAATGATAACGATCAAAATAGTTAATAGAGGTAACCAATAAAAATGTTTAATGTGAATTACAAAAAATTTTAATGCAGCACTGTCAAAAAAAGAATCAGTTCCTGTCGAAGATGCCAGTCGTTGGAATTGTGCAGCATCATAAGGATTGGCAGGATGAAGAAAACTAAGTACTGTAAATCCAACAATAATTAAACCAATTAGCCAAAACAAATTGTCTTTTATTTTTTTTCTTTCAATGAAATAATACAGCAAAACAAAACTTGATGTAAAAACTCCAAATGGGTGAGCAAACAAAATAAGTAACGCAATAATGCCACATGAAATATTTTTTAGAATAATTGTTCCATTAAAATCGGCATTCATTACAGCAAAGAGCAAAGCACTATAAACGAAACACTGATGTGTTTCAGAAACAGTATGAAGAAATGTTTCCCTTACTCCAATAATTGTTCCTAAAATAATTGTAAGTCCAGCGACGGGGTTTTTCAAAGTGAAAGTGCAAATTCGCCAAACAAAATAATATAGAACTATGTAACTCGTTGAAAAAATATAAATCAATGCCTTCAAGGGAAAGTGAAATTTCACAGCGATAAAAAGTGGTATCTCCGAAAAAAATGCGCTGTATCGATGACCGGGAAAAGAAAATTTTTCTCCATTCACACGTTCAAAAAATAACCATGCCGAATCAATATATGTCACACGTTCGACCGCATACACAATTGAGTAAACAAGAAGAATTATAAAAAACAAATTCCCAACTATCTTTTGGAAAGAAGGGAAGTTAAATTGGTTGCGATTTTCTAAAACCATTAATTAGAAAGATGAAACTTGAAATAAAATGTTTTAGTTTATTAGAGTTTATACCGAATAAGATTGATTTCAAGGGTTGCATTACCAAGAACGGAGTATTTACCCTAATGTGCGACAATAAATTTCCCTGAACATTTTCCAGCGGAACGATCTGAAATTATATACTGGTAAATTCCATCATTAAGTTTATTTGTAGCAAGGATACATTTCGCATTTTTGGAACTTGTAATTTCCCATTGAGATGAAGGTATATTCATAACGGATCTTCCTGCAATATCAAATACTTCCATTTTTATTTCGTCATTTATAGATTGAAATGAATCAAAATTAACTACTGCTTCATCTTGTACAGGATTAGGAAAAACAACAGTAGAACCAAAAGAAAGTGGAGTAGGTTGTTCCCTGATACTTAACAGTCCTGTTGATTGGTCACTGGTGTCAATTTTTACCAAGTAAACATTTGCAAGAATAGAATTAAATCCTTCGGTATACCCAACAGAAATATAACCGCCATCGAGAGCCATGTCAACACCATAACCAACATCAATTTGTGCTGAACCGAAATTTGTACTGTTCCAAATTGGATGATAGTCTTCGAAAAAATACATATCTCCATTTCCTGCTCCAACAGTATAATCAACTCCTACTGCTGCAATAGAACCATCAGGACGGGAAGCGATTCCATAAAATGCTTCATCTAAATTACCTCCAGTAGAATAAATAAACTGATTATTTCCATTGTAATAAAACGCACCAAAATATGCATCCTTTCCATTTCCAGGTACTGATTCATTTTCTCCACAATAGAAAATTCTTCCGGTCAAATAATTGTCTGTTAAATCCCAAGCTTTATCTTCAATTCCTGCATACCCAGCGGTCCTACTCCAAACAGTCCCACCATTTGGCGTCAATCGCGAAATCCAACTGTCACCAAGTGAATCTCCGAGAGAAAAAGTAAATCCGACAACTGCCAGCATCGAATCGCCGGTTTGGATAATCGCCCTTCCTTCATCTTGTTTTGTTCCACCATAAGCGCCAACCCAAATTGTATTTCCAATGGAATCTATTTTTACCAAATAAATATCTTCATCGCCTTGTCCCAAACCATAAGTTCCTCCTGCCAAAACAAATCCGCCATCATACGTTGGCGCTACGTCGTAGAAAAAATCCCAATCGCCGGTTCCAATAAATTTCGCCCAAAGCGAATCGCCATTTTTATCGAAGCGTTCTACAAATCCGTCGTAGCCGCCGTGAGTACCAATAGAATTTGAAAATCCCGCTACGATAAATCCGGAATCGGGAAGAATTTTTACACTTCGAAAAACATCCACATTATTTCCAACAAAATATTTTGACCACATGACCAAACCCAAACTATCCGTACGAACTAAATAGCCGTCGGAAATTCCACCGCTCGAAGTGCTTCCCGCAACAATATATCCCTGATCCAAACACGATTTTACCTTGTAACCATATTCTATTCCCGGTCCACCGATTGCTTGTTCCCAACGCAGGGAATTTTGAGCCCATGAAAAACGCGGCAACAAAAAAGACAGAGCAGCAATAAGGAAAAAAAAGCGGGAAAATATTTTTTTATTTTTTTTCGTTTTCATTTTTTTTATTTTGAATCAGCAAAAATTTTGTTTTCATGTTCATATTCCGAATGAGAGATTCATATACGCGCCCTGCCCGTATGTTTTTGCCGGAAGAATGTAACCCGCCGCATTGATGGTACCGACGGTGACAGAAAATCTTTTACAAGGTGTGTAGCCCACCTGCAATGGAAACTGCAATCGCGCAAATCCTCCCCACGATGCTCCGCCGCTGATGTTGAATTTTGAATCGGGACAATGCCATCCTCCGAATAAAGTGAATTGTGCTGATGCTCCCGTGTAACTCCAGATACGCACATCAATTCCCATCCACGTGCGGGAAGGAAGGAACAACGTATATCTCCCGCGCAAACCGATCGGTAAAAAAGAAATGACCTGTCCGTTTTTCACTTTGCCGATCAATGAATCTATTCCGGGAACACCGGAAACATTTTTCGGATTGAGAATGGCCTGCGATGCATCTACACCTGTGTAATGAATGGAAGTATCGGTAGAGTAGATCTGCGAATGTGTGTTCCAGCGAATGTAACCGAGATCCTGCACCGAGAACATTAGTTGCGAATTCATTTTTTTATTCGGATCTCCAAGTGCAGTGATGAAACGGAAATTGAAACAGTTTCCCGAACCGTTCCTGCTGCCGAAAACTTTATGTGCGGTGTCGCTCGCGTACCAGGACGCATCTGCGCTCGCGTCGATGAAAGTTCCGTCGCTCGATGTGAATAATTTTCCGCTGCGGATATTTGCTTCCTGGAATTGCTGCCCGTTGAGAAATGAAATTCCCAAAACCATTTGCGATCTTTTATCGGGAGAATAATATTTTGCTTCGAACTGGATCTGTTGCCAGTGAATGAGTGTGAATTTTGTATTGCCCACATCGGCCGTGCTTCCGAGGAACGAGCGATTCCCTTCGAGCGCAAGATGAAATGCATCATCAGAAAATTTTCCGAAAAGCGATTGGCGGTCGCGCACGGCAACAAGATATTCCCATTTGAGACTGTCGGGGTGTGGCCGCCACGAACACGAAACAGAAAATCCGGAATAAGCGCCGAAGCGGTTGGAAGGAAGAAGGCGTTGTCCCTGTTCTGCTTTCATGGACGAATCAATGAATCCTCCCTGGTAGAATTTGTCAATGAAAGAATTCGTCAATGCATCGGAAGCTGCAGCGTATTCGCTCGAAACGGAAATGCATTCGCGCAACGAGGAATCGGGCAATGGCCACGAAGGATGATAAGCGAAAACCTGCGGATCCTGTGCGGAGAGTTCCGTTGCAGAAAAAAAGACGAATGCGAAGAAAAAATTTTTCATCATTATTTTCCGATGAGGTAATCGAAATCTGCAGAGAGTTGCAGGTCGAGATGATTGCTGCTGAAAATTTTCACATACGTCGGATTCGTATGCGTGTCGAACGTGGTTTTGAAAATAACTTTTGTGCTGTTGAGCAAGTGCTGAGTCTGATCGGCGCTGATTGGAATTTTTATTTCACTCGAACTGTAACCGATGGCAACCGTATAATTATTCTGCACACCGGTGATCGCTTCATTGATCCTTCCCGGCGCAAGAACAATGGAATCATTCACATTGCCGAAAGCATCCAGTAAATAGATCTGCATCCCGGCTTCGAACGGAAATTCATTTTGCGCATAAAGTGTGAGTGTTCCCTTTTCAATTTTCTCCTTGTTTTTAACAGAAGAAAAATTCACTGCAGATGTATCTGCGATAACGAGCTGATCGGCGAAAAAATTCAGCGGCATTTCCACATCTAATTTTGCTTTGATGCCATACTGTGTATAAAGAAAATCATTATTGCCCGAAACATTTCCCAGCGGATCAGTGATGAGCGTTACATCATAACCCAGTTCATCCGGAAGATTTTCAAGCAATGCTTTTGCATTCGAATTGGAATTATCAAAAACATAATTGTAAGAACTCGGCGCCGAAGGAGGATCGGAATACGTGTAAGTGGCTCGATTCACATTGATCGTTGTTCCGATGATGGGATGATTGAGATAAACAGAATTATTGGTCCGTGAATTTCTCGACCAGATACTGTTCATGGTGATGCGCGCATCCATTCCCACATAATTGTCGATCGACAAAGACATCTTCAATGAATCAAGACCAATTGAACCCGAACGCACTTTATGAAAAACAGAAAAATAACTTTCTTCCGGCCCGATGTGAATATTCTGATTTCCGAAATAACCGCGGATGTAAGAAGGACGCACGCCCGCGTAAGTTGCAATGACCGCAACGGTATCGGCAGGATAAACAATGACAGGAAGCGTTTCAGTTGGATCGATTGTAGCGGTGAAAAGTGTGGTGAGTGTATTTACGCGATCATGATTCGTTCCGGTGAAATCGATGGAGTAACCGGAAAGATCGAGCGCAACAGTGAGATAATTTGCGTGAATGGAATCGGGCGCTGCCTGCACTGTAAAACTGGTATCAAAAGGATTTCCATTCAGTGTTGCATTCGGAATCTGGTAATTGACAATAATTCTTCTGCGGATATCATTTTTCATTTTCATAGTGAGAATTCCACTTTCAAGGATTCCGAAAACCAATTGTGCGCTGTTCACTGCGAATGTGGTTTGATTCGGTGTATTCGGTGTGACGGCCTGGCCGGGCAAAAAAGTCGGATTGCCGAATGGAATATTATAACTGTTCGTGATGGTAGTATCCGGAAAATCAAAAA
This sequence comes from Bacteroidota bacterium, assembly GCA_016194975.1. Taxonomy (NCBI): domain Bacteria; kingdom Pseudomonadati; phylum Bacteroidota; species Bacteroidota bacterium. Next base: position 147,889 of record JACQAM010000006.1, on the reverse strand, counting down.
GAGTGTCCATGTTCAACCCGAGAAAATCTGTAGAGTAAACAAGTTTCACCGATCCGTCGGAATTGATGCTGGTCAGCGAATCGGGAACAAGATTATCAATAGACATGGAGGCATGCGCGATAGGAAAAACCAAACCGGTTTCCCAGGAAGGATCTCCGCGCCTGCAGGTGCACAGAAGAACGCAAAGTGCCGGGATAAGAAGCAGGTTTCTTCCAATGATTTTCATGGTAACGAAGATAACGCAAATCATTCGTTGCATAGAGGTTAATTCGCTGGTTCTTACCTGTTCAGAAATGACTGAAACCCTGTGAGCCCGTTATTCGTAAATTTGAAGGATAAAGACACCATGCGCACTTACGGAAAAAGGTTTATGATCGGCTGGATCGTTTCTTCAATAGGAATGTTCGGTCTTTCTTACTTCTGGCACGGGATCGTTTGCACGGATTATTCTTTCATCAATTATCCGCTGCAGGTTTATCTTTCGTTTGCGGCAGTTGCCTATCTGTTCATCGGTTTTGTTGTCAGCAAAGCGTTCACCATAAAATTTTTCGACAAACTCTCGCAGCATCCATTGCTCCGCGGACCGATGGTTGGCTTTGCATGCGGTGTTCTTGTTTATATAATTGCAACAGTGGTGCACGTGAACTTCAATAAAGATTTCAGTTTAAAATTTCTTGTGCTGGACATTACCTGGCAGGGAATAGAACAGGCGCTCGGTGGATTTCTGATCGGGATAATTTATATGCTAGTATTCGAACCGTTTCCGCATTCGGCAGAAGAGGAGAACGATTAACATTTTGGATCTTTTATTTTGAATTTGCAATTGTTTTCTATTCGCCGCAAATCCATAATCGAAAATGAAAAATCAATAATTATATTTTTCTTTCCAGCAATTCTTCAGGTAATTTCTCATTTCATTTTCCCGCAAATTATTTCCCGGCTCGTAGAGTTTTGTTCCGCTTAGATCTTCCGGAAGATATTCCTGCTCCGAAAAATTTCCTTCGTAGGCGTGCGCGTAACCGTAATTTTTGCCGTAACCAAAATCCTTCATCATTTTTGTAGGCGCATTTCTCAAATGAAGAGGCACCGGCTGATCGCCGGTTTCATTTACCAATTCCACCGCATTTTCAATGGCCATGTACGATGCATTACTTTTCGGAGAGGAAGCAAGATAAACTGCGCATTGCGAAAGAATGATCCTTCCTTCCGGCAAACCGATCATATTCACCGCCTGGAAACAATTATTCGCAAGTAAAAGCGCATTTGGATTTGCATTGCCGATATCTTCAGAAGCGAGGATCACCATTCTCCGCGCAATGAAAAGCGGATCTTCTCCGCCCGCGAGCATGCGCGCAAGCCAGTACACGGCCGCATTCGGATCGCTCCCGCGCATGGATTTGATGAACGCAGAAATGATATCGTAATGTTGCTCGCCCGCTTTATCATACAGCGCAAGATTCTGTTGTACATTTTTCATCACCATTTCATTCGTAATGGAGACTTTCTCTTTTCCCGATTGCACAACGAGTTCAAAAATATTCAGGAGTTTTCTGGCATCGCCGCCCGACAAGCGCAGCAACGCTTCGTTCTCTTCGACAATGATCTTTTTATTTTTTAATATTTCATCTTCTTTCATGGCTACATCGAGAAGATGAAGCAGATCTTCTTTCTCCAGCGGCTTCAGCACGTAAACCTGGCAGCGTGAAAGCAAAGCGGAGATCACTTCGAATGAAGGATTTTCGGTAGTGGCGCCAATGAGCGTGATGGTTCCTTTTTCTACAGCGCCCAGTAAAGAATCTTGTTGCGATTTGCTGAAACGATGAATTTCGTCAATGAAAAGTACCGGAAGATTCGTACCGAAAAATGCCTGGCTCTTTGCTTTGTCAATGACATCGCGGATGTCTTTCACTCCTGAATTGATAGCGCTCAGCGAATAGAACGGGCGTTTTAAAGTAGTTGCAATGATATTTGCCAATGTAGTTTTTCCAACGCCGGGCGGCCCCCAGAAGATCATGGAATGAATATTGCCGGAGTTGATCATATTGCGAAGCACAGCTCCTTCACCCACCAGGTGCTGTTGCCCGATGTATCCGTCAATAGTTACCGGGCGAAGGCGTTCTGCAAGCGGAATACTCATCGTAATGAAAAATCCGTTGGTAAATAATAAATGCGCATCTCCAAAAATACACCCGAAAGTTTAACTTTGCTTCTATAAAATAAAAACAAATGAACCGCACGTCAACTCTCCTTCTCAGCATTCCGGCTTTTTTTCTCGCTGCTTCTTTCCTTTTCAAAGGAGATACTTCGAGCGTGGAAAATAAAACGTACAAGATCACGATCACGGAAAATAAAAAAGGGAAATCGGGACCGCAGGCCACTGATGAATGTTCTTTCAAAGGCAGTAAATTTCATTGCAAATTTTTTGGAAAAAATGCCGGCGCAGATGCCATTCCTATTGATCTGACCAAAGATTCCGCCTACACCGAAGAAGGATCGGATGTGGAAATGCTTTATGTGGAATTTGACGGAGAGATGACCAACAAAATGGAAGAGACCATTCACGTTACCGGCAGCATCGATGGTTACGGGATAGAAGGAAACGTAGAGCTTTCTAAAAAAGAGAAAGTGAAAAAACACTGGGACTTTGTGGGAACGCAGAAAGACAGCAAGAAGAAAAGCAAATAGTTCTGAAAAATACTTTTAAAAAAATCCGGTTGCGGTTGTATCCGGATTTTTTTATTGTGCGTCGCGAAGTTTTCCGGCAATGTAATCTTTTTCCATATCACCTTCCGCTCTCCACACCACATTTCCGTCTTTGTATAAAATTAAAGTAGGCATTGCAGCGATGCTCATCGAATCGGCCACAGGGCGGTCACGATCGACATCCACTTTCACGAGCAAAAATTTTCCGGCCATTTCCTGCGAAAGTTCTTCGAGCTTCGGCGCTAAGCGATGACAAGGGCCACACCACACCGCACTGAAATCGGCAAGCACCACATGTTGCGATTTTACCAATGCCGCATAAGAAGCTGTTGAAACAGGAACATCAGTTGTAGTCGTGTTCTCCGTTGATTTTGTCAATGCTAATCCTGAATTTTCCCATGCTTGCAGCCCTCCATCCAACTGGTAAACTTTATGAAATCCGTGATTGAGAAACCAGTAGGCAGCATCGGCGCTTTGCGCTCCGGAGGAACCATACACCATCACGGGCTCATTTTTATCAAACTGCAGAGCTATTGAAAACTGATCGGTATTCCATTCGAGGTTTTGTGCATCGGCAATATGGCCTTTATTAAATTCAGCAGAAACACGCACGTCAATAAGATGTTCATCACTCAGTGAATCCATTACTGCATGAAAACGTTCCGGGTTTTCATTGTACAATCGATTTGGATTCCCGCAAGACCCAAGCAGAAGAAAAATAAAAGCAAATGGGAAAACCTTTTTCATACTATAAAGTTACGACTGAAAATTGATAATATCCCGGTTTAATTTTCCTTTGCGCCTTCGCGCCTTAGCGGTAAAATGAGAAAATAAGATTGGAACGGCGAGGACGTAAAGGCGCAAAGTTAATCGCGTGGAAAAGAGCGCGTGTTGTTTCAGAATTGAAGATCTCAATAAGGTTCAAAGCCCCATTACTTTTCTCCACGCCGCGAATGCAATGAATTTGAAAGTTCTTCCATTCTCCGGTTTTCCTTCCACCGAAAAGAAAGAATCATAATCGCGGAGCAATTTTTCTTTTCTTACATAACCTTCCATCCCGGTTTCAAAATACGGGCGGAATTCATCTTTGAGTTTCGTGATCCATTTATTGTTCGGTGTGTTGTATCCCATTTTATCTTTTCGCGCAAGAATTTTTTCGGGAACGAATTGGTGCACGGCTTCACGAAGAATATATTTTGTGAATCCATTCCTGATCTTCATCATACCGGGAATACGGAACGCCGATTCGATGAGCAAATGATCGTCGGAGAAAGGTGTGCGCGATTCCACCGAATGCCACATTGAACAGCGATCCTCGCATTTGAGATATCCTTTCAGCCGCGTATTGATGAATTCGCCGCGCAAAGTTTCATTCAGTGAAGAAGGCAATTCTTTTTTTACAAAATTTTTTCTGTAGAGCGAGAGCAGTTCAGGATCAACGTAAGCAAGATCCGGGAAATATTGTTTCTGTATCAGCAACTGTTGTCCAACGGGAAGTGAAGGAACGAATCGCTGTTTGAGAAATTCTCTTTTCCTGTACGCACGCACATCAGGCCCGAAAGCGCGCATCTCATCACGCGCACGCATGCGCTGATTTTTTTCACGCAATTCATTCCAGAACGGAATGTAATAAGGAAAATAACCCGCAAACAATTCATCACCGCCTTGCCCGTCGAGCACTACTTTTATTCCGCAATCATGGGCCAGTTTCATCGTGCGGTATTGCGCGTAGGTACTCGTGCTCCAGATGGGAACATCCTGGCAGAAGACTAGTTTTTCAAGATCAGTAATCAATTCCTGCGGAGCCGGTGTCACCTTGTGCCATTCTGCTTTTGTGCGTGCAACGACTTCCGCTGCGAAATTACTTTCATCAATTTCCGGTTCGTCAAATGCAGCCGTAAAAACTTTCAGCTGATCGCCGATATTTATTTTTTCTTTTTCAGCAATAAAATGTGCGATCACACCTACGATGGAAGAACTGTCGATGCCGCCACTCAGGCAGGATCCAACCGGGACATCCGAACGCAGGCGGAGTTTCACCGCGTTGATAAAATTATTTTTTGTTTCGGCGATGTAGTGCTGGAAACGTTCTTCAGAAAGATCCGGCTGATCTTCTTTTTCCGGCAATGCATACCATTGACATTTCCTGAAATTCTTTCCGTCGAGGCCCAGCACAAAAGCATGTCCGGGAAAAAGTTCGATGATATTTTTGAAAAAACTTTCTTCGCGGTATTCTATTTCTCCCGCCACAAAATAATCTGCCGCAGCCAATGGGTTGAGTGAAGTGGAAACATATTTGTTTTTAAGAAAAGCTTTTTGTTCTGAGGCGAAAGTGAAAATATTTTTATCAGAATAATAATAGAATGGTTTCACTCCGAATCGGTCGCGCGAACCGAAGAGGATATTTTTCTTTTTATCGAAGAGCACGAACGCCCACATGCCATTGAAGTGCGTGGTGCAATTTTCTCCCCATTGATGATAAGCGGCAAGAACAACTTCTGTATCCGTTTGTGTTCTGAAAAAATAACCAAGCGCCAAAAGCTCTTCACGCAGTTCCGGAAAATTATAAATCTCGCCGTTGAAAGTGATCCACAATTCTTCATTGGCAAAACAAAGCGGCTGGTGGCCCCCGGGCGAAAGATCAATGATGGAAAGCCGGCGGTGGCCGAAAACAAGAACTGGATCCTGCTGATCAGAAATGGAATTGACGGGAGCGTGCGGATAGGAAGAAGAAATTATTTCCTGCGGAGTTTCTGCACCGGAACATTTTTCAATTTTCCCATTTTCATTCACACAAATAAATCCTTCTCCGTCCGGTCCGCGGTGGCGCAATGCATTATTCATCTCCACTGCAACGCGGTGAATTGCATTGACCGAAGAATTAAAACGTACTATGCCTGTTATGCCACACATCAGCGCCCTGAATTTCTTTTCATGAAATTTTTTACAAATGCGAGATCTTCCTTCGACGGAATTAAAATTTTCCATTCACCGCGGTTCCTGCTCATGATCATGAATCCTGCGAAAATGAAACCAGCGAGTAAAACGTAGGAGAGGGAAGAAGTATATCCAGCGCCATTTGTTCCGAAGTGATCGACCATGTATTGCGAGAGCAGCCACGTCGAGCCAAGTGCAAAAATGCTGCTGAGAAAATTCATGTAATGTTTTCCGGCTCCCGAAAAATAATGGGAGAAGACCGTGCTGAAACTAAGAAGGAGAATCCCCGGTGTGAGGGTTATAAAAACATTTTTCACTTCTGAAAAATCTTTCCCGAGCAGCCAGGTGTAAAAACCGGAAGGAAGGCAAACAAAAAAGATCACCGCCAACGAAGTAAGAATGAAACTGAATTTTCCCAAACGCAGAACCGCATTCCGTTCGAGTTTATGATCCGCGTTATTGGCAACGCGCGAAAGTGTAACCGCAGCAGCGCTCGCCGACAATAAAAGAATGGCTTCCGACAAAGAAAATGCAGTCGAATAAATTCCAACTGCGCCTTTGCCGTCTTTAAGTGTGCTTTGAAGCACATTGAAATTCCTGCTCTTGCAGAGTTGAAGACTTAAGCTTGCAAATTGTGTGAAGTAACCGTTCATGAATAAAAGAAGAAAAATATTTCTCGTTTCTTCAACGCGCATCGTTTCTACTTTTTTACTGACGAGATAAAGGCCGGTTAGAAATGCAAGCCCGTTGCCCGCCATTGCAGAATACAGGTAAGGATAAGATTTGTGCTGGTGAAATAAAAATAATGCGATGCACATAGAAAGGAACTGGATAGCGCCCTGGAAAATGAAAAGAAAATTGAATGCGCGAATGCGTTCCTGCCCGAGGAGAATATTCTGATTGAGCGAATGCAGTGAAATAAGAATTCCAATGATGAAAAGTTCTTTTGAATATTCCGTTGGAACCATTTGCCGGTTAAGCAGTATCCACCCGGTACCGGCTGTTGCGATGAAACTCCACACAATTCCAGTTATCATCAATTTGCGTATGCTCGTGCGCGGAACAAGATAAACGAGCGAAGGGCCTCCGGCGAGATCACTCACAAGGTGAATGATGGCGACGCCGACCATGAGCATGGAAATTTCTCCGCGTATATCCTTGCCGAGATAATGTGTGGTAAGCAGCATCATAAAAAAATTCAGCGCAGCAACACTGAGCCGGGCGGAAAAATTAGTGAGGATGTTGCGGATCATGAACGGAAGATATTCCGGATCATCAGGGAAAACTGGTGGCGGAAGTTATCAAAGTTAAAAGCAAATCGTTTGGCATCGACAAGCAAAGTATCCTCGTCAATGAAAGAGATCGTGTGCAATCCCCTGTTGTATTTCCATTGAGGCGGAGCTTCCAGGCGCTGCACTTCTCTCTCGGAAAAATTATGCGCGCTCAATTCCACAACTTCCTGCAGAACCACAGCACCTCCGTAGGTTTTACTGCAATCCTGCGCGGGGCGAAATAATTTTCCATCAACAACGAACGGAGTTCCGGCCGGGCGTGCCGATGCAATATCGCATTTCACAGGGTTGTTGGAATGCGGCGACCATTTACCGGAAATATCATCAGCATGAAAAATATAAAGTGAAGTATTGCTTTCTTCGCCGGCTTTCGTGCAGAAGATCCAGAATTTATTTTTCCATTGAAGTAGTGTGGTATCGACTGCAGGAAAATTTTCAAGAAGAATATTCTCAGCAGGATTATTTTTTTCAATTCCTGAATACAATGAAATTCTTCCCGACTGAAAACATTCCGGGATGAAAGCAGGTTCATTTTTCCCCGTCCGTACCCCGTCCGAATGGCTCGTCCGGGCGGGAGGCACGGGCGGGCATTGGAGAACAAATGGATAGGAGAGATGCTCTTTTTTTTCGAGAATTGTTTTTATTCCTGTTCCCGGGTAATTCATCGCACCGGCAATCACCCCTTTTTTCTTTTTGTAACTGTAATGTTCGAAAAGAATGGAATACTCATTTCCGTTTTTCCATCCGAAGGGATCGGCGTAATATTCATTCTTCGCAGGTTCGGGAAGCCATTCCGGTTTATTCACGAGCCCGGAATCAAGCATATCTTTTTTCGACTGATGGATAACAGCAACATGCCATTTTTCCGGCCGGAAAAGTTTGCGGAAACGGAAAGACCATTTTGCTTTTTTTACAAGGAGCCAGCAGCGGATCATCTGTGCATTGCGCGGGAACGTGTACACGCGCACCTCCGTGCGAACGGGCGTACCCGCGAGTGCAGGAGATTTCCCGAGTTGAATATCGATGAGCGCCTGCTTCATCCATGGGGTTGTGTTATATAACAACCGGTCGAGGTTTGCTTTGTAAGAACGATGAATGGTTTTGATCCATCCTTTACGGAGAATGATTCCCCCGTCCAATTTTTCAGTAAGCCGCTGAAGGATCGCTCCTGTGCGATTGATGTGAAAATAAATTTCCCAGAATCCGCCGGGGCCGCCGCGAATCAGTTGCTCATCGGCGTGATGAAAAGACCAGACGCCATAGCGGGGAAGCGTGAGTATTTTTCCGCGGATGATATTGAAAGCAAAACGGAGAATAACATCCGGTTGCTGTGAACTTATTTTTTCAAGATCGGCCTCCGTAAAATATTCAGAATACTTTCCCTTTTTCTCTGTTTGACAATGGATGATCGGAATGTGTTTCAATTCATCCTCCATGGAAACGATCTTCATGGCCGGAATTTTAAGTCGGAAGCGTTTGAAGAATCTCCAGAGAAAATTCCGGTAGGGATAAGAAACGATCCGTTGAAAAATATTCTTATGCGGAATAATTTCTTTTTCTTCGGCAATGAGCAATACGATCTCCACGGACGGCAGGGAAAGCACTTCGCGGATACAACCGGCTTCCCAGGATTCGAATTCATATTTCCTGCAGAGAATGGCGACGCGTATTTTATTTTTTCCCGTCATTCTTTTTTCAGCGAGTCATAAATTCCGGAAAGAATCTTTTCCGCGGCGGCGTAACTGTATTTTTCTTTTGCATTTCTGCTGATGGCCACTGCATCGAATTTATCAATAGACTTTTGCAGATCAAGGATCGCATTTATAAGTTCCGTTTCATTTCCCGTCTCCACAAGAATTCCATTGGAAGCATCGATCATTTGAGGAATGTGGCCGGTTCGTGTTGCGATGACAGGAATTCCGGAAAGTAAAGCTTCGATGATTGTCACCGGCATTCCTTCGAAATTACTGAAGAGGAGTAAAGCATCGGCATTTCTCATTGCGGATGCGATTTGCTCCGGCGTTCCGAATCCTTTGAAAAAAACATTTTCTTCAAGTCCTTTTTCATGAACCATCGCTTCGAATTTATTTCTTTCGGGACCTTCACCGATAATATCGAGCGTGATGCCATCCTGGATTTTCAGCTTTTCCATTACATTCAGGATACCGGAAATATTTTTTTCCCGATCAACAAGCATGGAAACATGCAGCAAATGAAATCCGTTTTTCTTCACTTTATTTTCCGCGGTGTGAAATATTCTTTCATCGGAACAATTCGGCAGCAGAATAAAATTATTAGTTAGGCCGTGTTTATGCATGGCTTGTTTCATCCGGTCAGAAACAACCGTAACGGCTCTGGCTTTTTCAACCATTTTCCGTGAATAATATTTCAGGATCGCACCTTTATAATTTCCGTCTTCAGGAAGATAACCCGACCAGTGCTCCGTTATTACAAGAGGAACCGGATATTTTTTCAGCAAGGGGAGTACTGCGATCGCCGCTGGCCAGATCACCTGGGCGTGAATAACAGATGGAGATCCATGTTCCGTAATTGCCATCTGAAAAATATTTTCCATCGCACGCATGTAATTCTTCTTTTTTGCAAGCTGGGAAAATACCGGGGCCGAAATTTTTGTTTTACCGTAATAGGATACAAGTTCAAGTAAATTATCCTTTTTGTTTTTTACAATTTCACTTCGCCCTTCTTCGAGTTTTTCATCCGCACACGCATACAATACGCTCACGCGATGCGTTGTGCTGAGCGCGTGCGCATGATCGCGGATAAAATTTCCGAGCGCAGGAAACTTCCGGTTCGGGTACCAGCTGCAAATAAAAAGGATATGCATTTTTTCGTTCTGCATAGTTCATTTCCTCGTAGCGAAGATTTCCAGCATGGAATCAAAACCATTTTCAACCGGCGTATTCCTGAACGGGGAAGAGGCAATATTATTGTTGAACCTGCAATGAAAATGAGCAGCGGAAAGCAATTCGAGCAAACGGGGCAATTGTTGTCGCTCTCCTCGCTCTCCGTGCCATTCTACAAAAATATTTTCAATCTGGTGAAGAACATCGCTGCAGTCTTCCAGTACTTTTAATTCCGCTCCTTCAATATCCATGATGAGCAGGTCTATTTTTTTTTCTCCGTTTATTTCATCGCGGAGGCGGACAGAAGGAATTTTTTCCGAACCTGTATTTATTTTTCCACCAAGCGCACCATCCGGACGAAAAGATACTGTTCCTTTTTCTATCCACACAGCCGCCGTTATTACCTCAACACCAGTGATCGAATTAGCAGCAAGATTTTTTTTCAGTAATTCAGCGTAATTTTTATCCGCTTCAAATGCGCGGATCTTTGCAGCGGGATATTTTTTCCGGAGGTAAAATATTTCAAGCCCGATGTTGGTGCCAATGGAATAAATGAGCGGTGAATTATTTTCATTCACAAAATCAAAAGCATGGTCGCGAACGATCGTTTCGTATTGATGGAGAAAAGCGGCAGCATGATTTGTTTCGAGATGATATCCCATGACGCGCAGGGAAATATTTTTTCCTGCTTTTACATTTCTGCATTTATTTTTGACGCGCAGGTATTCACGGAAATTCCTGTCGCGCATATAACGGAAAGCCGGTTTGAGAATTTCCCTGATCAATTGCATATCAGGAAAGTTTTTTTGTGCGGAGAAGAATGGAATTACCGATCACGATCACATCGGAAAAAGCCATCGCAAGCGCTGCGATCATCGGGTTGAGTAGCCCGGCTGCCGCAATGGGGATCGCGACCACGTTGTAGAAAAATGCCCAGAAAAGATTCTGACGGATTGTGCGCACGCTTGCTTTGCCAATGAGAAATGCCTCCCTGAGTTTTTTCATTTCGTTACTGCCCAGTAAAACCACCTGCGAACTCTGCATCGCGATACGTGAAGCATCACCGGGAGAGATTCCCACATTTGCAAGTGCGAGCGCGGGCGCATCATTGATCCCGTCGCCCACCATTGCAGTTTTTCCTTCCTTCACCAATTGTGCGATGACAGCAGATTTATTTTCAGGGAGCTGTTCTGCAAAAACTTTTTCAATTCCGGTTTGCGCCGCAACATGATCACATTTATTTTTCCGGTCACCGCTCAGCAGCACTGTTTGGATTTTTTTCATTTTCAGGAAAGCAATCATTTCTTTCATTCCCGGCCGAATCTCATCGTTGAGTGTAATGGATGCAGCGATGAAGTTATTTTTCAGAATATAAATGTCGGCATCGTTGCCATTATTTTCCGGCAAAATTCTCCACGAACCGATCTCCCATTTATTTCCGGAAGCATCTGTTCCACTGATCCCGATCCCTTTTTTTTCCTGTATAGAAGTAAAACCATTTACGATCACCGCATTTTTTTTCTCCAGTATCCCGCAGATCGATTTTGCCAGCGGGTGAGAAGAATTCTGTTCAAGAGTGAAAAGAATATTCTGCAACGATTCTTCCCTTTCATTTCCATTGACATTGATCTCGAAATTGGAAAATTTTCCGGTCGTAAGCGTTCCGGTTTTATCGAATACAATAGTTTTTACCGCAGCAATTTCTTCCAGCGTTCTTCCTCCGCGAATAAGAATTCCATTTCTCGCGGCGCGGCCTATTCCAACCATGACTGCGGTGGGAGTAGCCAATCCCATTGCGCACGGGCACGAGATGACGAGGACGGCAATGGCATGCATCATGGCAACTGACCATTCCATGCTGAAAAGAAAATGGGAGAACAGAAATGTGGCAATGGCAATGGCAAGCACAACGGGAACAAAAATTGCGCTGATGCGATCCGCAAGTTTTTGAACAGGAGGTTTTTCCTGTTGTGCCTGCTTTACCAGCTGAATAATTTTTGAAAGCGAAGTGTTTTTCCCGGTGCTTGTGATCTTCACCCGAAGCGGGCCGGCGAGAAGAATAGTTCCACCAGTAACAACAGATGAAGTATTTTTTTCTGCGGGAACACTTTCACCGGTGATCATCGCTTCGTTCACTGTACCATTTCCGGCAATGACAATTCCATCTGCAGGAAAACTTTCCCCGGTATTCACAAGGACGAGGTCATGCACTTTCAATTCGCGTGAAGCGATGTCGTTTATTTTTTCTTCATTGCCGGTCGTCGTAATCAGGTGCGCATTTTCAGGTTGAAGAGCAGAAAGTTCCGAAATGGCAGAAGTTGTTTTTTTTACTGAAATATGTTCGAGAAGATTTCCGAGAAGAACGAGCGTTATGATGGTGGCAGTAGTTTCGAAGAACATGTATTTTTCCGCGCCTTCCATTCCGGAATGCAGGTAATAGCCGGCGATGCTGTAAATAAAAGCAGCGGTCGATCCCATCAGGATGAGTACATCCATATTCGGAACGCCGCTTTTCAGTGAGCCGAACGAACTTTTTCCGAAGTGAATTGCACCGACGAGAAAAACAGGAATACAGAGAAGAAGTTGTGTTGCCGGCCTGAGGAGAAAATGATCATGCGGAAGAAAAAAATGCCCGAAGAAAAGCGGGATCGTAAAAAGCAGGCAGAACCAGAATTTTTCACGGATGCCGATCGTTATTTTTTTTTTCTCCTCCCCGCGGAGCACTTTATAACCGAGATCTTCAATTTCACCTATCACATCTTCCATGGATGCATTTTCCGCCATCTCCAGAGAAGCTTCGCCTGTGGCAAAATTTACCTGCACATCATGATATCCTTTCTTGGTAAGGCGTTTCGTGATGCCCGTTGCGCAATTCGCGCAATCCATTCCCTCAATTTTGAGGTCAATATGTTCTCCGTGATGATGCATATTCATTTACAAAGTTACGCATTTTGAGAGCGGAGTTTGTTTTGATGAACTGTCGGAAATTGTATCTTTGCCCCCGTTTCAGTTTTATTTTTTGCATACGGTGGCCATAGCTCAGTTGGTTAGAGCATCAGATTGTGGTTCTGAGGGTCGTGGGTTCGAGCCCCATTGGCCACCCGAAAAAAGTCTTCAGAGATGAAGACTTTTTTTTGATTTCTATAATTAAAAAACGATGGGGCGAGAAGTTTATCCCGAGTGAAGTTCGGCAATGCTGAACGAAAAGAGGGAAGCCCATTGGCCACCCGAAAAAAGGGTAGTGGGTCAGTTTGAAATTTTTGATATTTCTTTGAGCCTTTGTGACCTCGTAAGTATTTTCCAGATAAAAATTGTTTTGTTATCAATGAAATTTCGCGATGCCACAAAGACACAATGGCACTAAGTTTCAAACTGAAAATATTGTCAAAATCCAAACTGATACACTACCGAAAAAAGTTTTCAGTGATGGAGACTTTTTTTTATTTCTACATTTAGACTGGAATGAAGCGCTTCTGTAGTTTACTTTTTTTTCTCCAGTATTTTTTTCTTTCCGCGCAGGAAGGGCCGGTCATTGGTGGATTCCGCCACATCACGGTGAAAGATGGATTGCCGAGTTCAGAAATTTACAGGGTGATTCAGGATTCTAAAGGTTATATCTGGATGTGCACTGATGCAGGCGTGTGCAGGTACAACGGTTCATCGTTTCAGAATTTTACAACACATGAAGGCCTTGCCGACAATACTATTTTCCGGATAGAAGAAGCTTCTGACGGAAAAATATGGACGCAAGGATTTTCCGGAGCGCTCAGTTTTTTCGATGGAAAAAAATTCAATCCTGTTGCTGCGAATGATTCGCTGAAGATCATTTACAGCAACGGGCAAAAAGTAAGTTACTGCATGGTCACGGGAAATGACGGAAGCGTTACCACCGGCGGGCTTTACACAAATGGTTGTTACAAGCTGATAGAAGCCGATCATTATTCGCATTTGCATTCCTGTCCTTCACCGATCCCGATCGTTTATAATTCGCTTCGAATTACGTGGACCGATATTGCAGGAAATATTTTTTCTTATGGTTCCATGAACTCAGACAAACTTGATGGAGCTTTTTTTCATAATGATCACCTGGTTACGATAACTTTTCCGGAAGCGGTTACTTCCGCCACGAACAACCGGATGCTTGTTACAAAAGACAATCGTTTACTTTATTCTTTCCTGAACACACTTTATATTATTGATGGCAACGGTAGGGTTACTCAAAAAGAATTTGCAAAAACAATCATCGGCCTTAATGAAGATAAGGAGGGAAATATATGGGTGGCGTTCTATTACGGTGGCGTCGATCTTTTTACCAATGGTGATCTGAATGCGGAGGAAAAAATATTTTTTCCCGGGAAAACGGTCGGAACAGTTTTCGAAGACAATGAAGGAGGATTCTGGTTCGCTACAGTAGGTGAAGGGTTGTATTACCGCCCCGATATTCAATTCGGATACCTTACGGCGAGTGATGGAATTCCGGCAAATACGATCCTGTCACTAAGCAGTTTCGGAAAAAATAAAGTGCTGTTGGGTTTGCCGAATGCAACAGTCACGGTTTTTTCGCCCGACGAAAGCGGGAATAAAAATTTCAAATCAGCATTCATCGGCACTGATATGGATATTGCCATAGAAGCCATGATCTCCTCGGGCGATTCTGTTTTCCTGAGTGGAAACAGGAATTTGATTCTCGATTCAAACCTGAAAACAATCGGGATGTCAAAACTTACCGGCCATGAAAAAGGAATAACGCGCAACCCTGTGAATGGGAAATATTTTCTTTTTTCTCATTCCGATATTATGTGGTGCGAACGGAATTTCTCGATCGATTCCATCCAGCTTACTTCCCTGCGTTTTACCTCCGCGCTTTATACGCACGATGGAACACTGTGGCTCGGCGCATTGAATGGTTTATGGAAGATGGGGAAAAGTGTTCCGGAATATTATTCCGAAAAAATAAAAGATCTCCAGGTGAGAATTGACGCTATGTGTGAAGACGAATCAGGAAACCTCTGGATCTCGACTCGCGGCGAAGGTGTTATTGTTATGAATGGAGATAAACGATTTTTTTTCAATACGTCAAACGGATTGCCCAGCAATATTTGTCGCACCATAACGATCGATCCGCAAAACAGGATTTGGGTTGGAACGAATAACGGGCTTGCGATGATCAGCAATTTCAATTCGGGATCAGGAAAAGCAGACATCCGGAATTTCAATATCACCAATGGTTTACTTACGAATGAAGTGAAACTTCTGCTGGTCTTCGACAATAAGATATGGATCGGTAGCAACGATGGACTCTGCTGGATAAATATGGATCTGCTCGTGGAGAAACATCACGCACCTCCCGTGTACATATCGAGCGTGCGTACTGCGCACAGGGAATATGATCTCAACCAAACTGCAGAATTCAATTATGGCGATGAGGCGATACGTGTATTTCTCGATGGATTGGAATTCCGCGATCCCGCAGGATTGAAATTCCGTTATCGTCTTGCCGGTGGTGATGAAGAAGAATGGCTGATCACTTCGAACAGGGAGATCACTTTTTCAGGTCTTGCACCGGGGCAATACTCACTCGAAGTTTTTGCGATGAATGGCGATGGAACGATAAGCAAACAACCTGCTGTTTTTCATTTCATCGTTCATCCACCGATCTGGAGAACGTGGTGGTTCATTCTTCTTTCATTGATCGTCATTGTTTCTTTCATCTGGTACATCGCGATGTTGAGAACGAAACAACTTCGCAGGAGAAAAGAAGAAAAGATCCGGACCGAGCAGCGCATGTCGGAGTTGCGCTTGTCTGCATTGCGCGCGCAGATGAATCCGCATTTCATTTTCAACGCTATCAATTCCATCCAGCATTTCATTCTGAAAAACGATACCGATCAGGCTTATTCCTATCTCTCGAAATTTTCACGCCTCATTCGTCTCGTTCTCGATCAGTCTCGTTCCGATCTTGTTCCCGTGGACCAGGAAACAGATATTTTGAAATTGTATGTAGAGCTGGAGAAACTCCGGTTTGAACGTACGTTCCGTTTCGATCTTGAAGTGGATCCCTGGCTTGCGGAAAATAATATCCGTTTGCCCGGAATGCTTATTCAACCTTTCGTGGAAAATTCCATCTGGCACGGATTGCTTCCGAAACAGGAAGGAGAAGCGTTGATCAATGTGAAACTGAAACATGAAAAAGGACAAGTGATCATCACGATCGAAGACAATGGCGTGGGAAGAAGAGTGAGTAAAACCGCTGAACCTTCATTGGGAAGTGAGAAAAGAAAATCACATGGCATGAAGATCACGGAAGAACGTTTGCAGCTCAACGATCGTTCCGGCGAACAGCAACCTGTTATCACGATCACCGATCTTAAAGATCTTGGCGGAAAAGCACGGGGCACAAAAGTGGAAATACGCGTTTCATTTGAGAAGGAAACTGATGCCAATGAATGATTTGTTTTGTAAATTCACCACCGAAAATCCATGATACGTTCCATTCTCGTAGACGACGAACCCAAAAGCAGGGAAGTTTTACAAACTCTGCTCACCCGTTTTTGCCCGCAGGTAGAAATTGTGGGGACAGCAGGAAATGTGGAGGAAGCAAAAAAAGTTATTGCTGAAAAAGATCCTGAACTTATTTTTCTCGATGTGGAAATGCCCGGTGGAAACGGGTTTCGTTTACTCGACGAAGTGGAACGGAAAAATTCCGAAATAATTTTTGTCACTTCTTACGGCCATTACGCGATCCCCGCCCTGCGTTACAGCGCCATCGATTACCTGCTGAAACCGGTGGAGGTGGAAGAATTGAAGAGTGCAGTGGACAGGGCTGAGAAAAAAATTCAATCGGGCAATCATAACCGCGAAGTTTATCAAACGCTCAATAGCAATCTGCGCCAGCCGCCAACACTTCAGAAACTTGCGATTCACGGAGTGAACGAAATTAAATTCACGCCGCTCAATGATATCGTTCGCATGGAAGGAGATAATAATTACACTTTTATTTTTACGGCAAGCGGCGAGAAATTCCATTCTGCAAAAACACTGAAAGATTATGAAGAGATGCTGGCGCCGTTGCAGAAATTCATCCGTATTCACAAAACTCATCTCGTGAACGCCGATCATATTTATAGTTTCATCAAATCAGAAGGAGGATGCGTGGTGATGTCAGACGGATCGCGGGTGGAAGTTTCAAGAAGAAAAAAACAAGAGCTGATGGAACGGCTGGGATTGCACTGAGAGATTTAAAATCCGAATTATTTACTCTTCAATTGTCCTTCCAGCCCCTGTATCAATAATTCTTTCTTCGCAATTTCCATTCTCAGTCGTTCCACTTCAAGACGCAAATTCTCATTCTCTGTTCTCAGTTGAATTTCTTCCGGCGCCCAGATATTCACATTGTAGAAAGGTTGTTCAATCTCACCCGGCACGGCATTCGGATCACGGAAGAAACTGTAAAGCGGAATGCGGAGTTCCTTTGAGATCAATTCCAGTGTGCGGATCTCGATGGTGTTTTCCGCGAGCGCACGATCGAGCGCAGCTTCTGAAACGCCAATGTAATCGACCAGTTGTTTGTAGGTGAGATTTTTTGCACTGAGTACAGCAACTATCCTTTCCTTGAGATCAGGAGCCGTGTGCAGTTCGCCGGGAGTTTCCATTTCCTTCACTGTAATTTCAGATCGCTTTTTCGTTCAATGAGGAGCAGGAACATTTTGTTGTTGCTGATTAGGATCAGGCGGTGGAAGTTCTGATTTGAAGATCTTCAGAAAATCATCATACGTCATTGTCTTTTCTTTGTCTTCCCCGTAATAATGAATATAAGGTTCGAATTGTTCGGGCGACATATATCCCTGCATGATGGTAAACGTCATCCTGTCTTTTGAAATAAAAGCAAAGGAAGGATAGGAGAGACGTCCCTGCAGAACAGTGATCGCAAAATCATTGGCGCTTCGTTGTCCCACCGGCCCGCGGTTCCAGAATTTCTGCCCGTTGAAAATTACAGTGTCATGAGTTTCTGCATCGAAATGAACACAGTAATAATGTTCGTTCATGTATTTAGCGATGGTAGGATTTTTAAAAGTATTTGCATCCATCGTCTTACACCATCCGCACCAGCTGGTACTGATGTCAAGAAAAATTTTCCGCGGATTCTGATCGCTGAGTTTCTGCGCTTCTTCCAGCGTGTACCATTTTATTTCCGTGGAATCCTCAACTTTCAGATCATTCGCTTTAGCAATGCTGTGCATCCACGCATAAGCGGCTGCAGAGAGCGAGAGAACGAAGAACAATACGAGGGTCTTTTTCATGATGGCATTTTATATAACGAAGTTACGAAAATCAGGCCAATTATTTCATCGCTTTCTTCCCGGTGGCAACGCGGTAAAGGATATAACCAAGTGCCATGAAGAAAACTACTCCCAGCAGCGCATAACCATGCTCGCCTGTTAAAGAAACAAGGTGATCTCTCACACTGAGTTTTTCCATAAAACTTTTTTCAGCGGGAAGATTCTGCTGAGCGAGCAACGCATTTTTCTTTTCGATCATATTCGAAGCAACTACTCCGAGTATCGCCACGATCACTCCCATCAGCGCACCGCCCGCAACAAGCCCGGTAGCGAACAAACTTCCTTTTCCTAATTCAGTATCTTCTGCTTTTTCTCCTTTGCGTTTTGCTTTCCAATCTACTATTCCTTTTACACATCCGCCGGCGAAAATCGGAAGTGTTGTGGAAAGAGGAAGATAAGCGCCCACTGCAAATGAAAGTGAATTTACTCCCATCAATTCAACGGTGATCGCGAGAAAAACTCCGACCATTACAAATTGCCAGTCGAGATTGAAAGAAAGTAAACCTTTGATGAGCGTTGCCATTAATGTTCCCTGCGGAGCTTCGTATCCTTTCTGGCCGATCATGTGATGAATTCCTTTTGACACCTGTGCTGCTGTTGGCGTATCGAGTAAATGCACAACGAGCCCGACAATGAAAGTGGAAACAACAGCGCCGATAAAAAGCGAGATTTGTTGCGCGCGTGGAGTTGCCCCAATGAGATATCCGGTTTTTAAATCCTGCGAAGTATTTCCTGCATTCGCAGCGGCAATACAAATTAAACTTCCTACCACAAGCACCATCGGTTCAAAAACTTTTCCGGTCAATCCGAATGCGATGAACACGAGTGAAGTTCCCATGATGGTGGCGATCGTCATTCCGGAAACAGGACTGTTGCTCGATCCGATGATGCCGACAATTCTGCTGGAAACAGTGACGAAGAAAAATCCGAAAATGATGACGAGAAATCCGATGAGAATTTTTCCGGGAATTCCTGCTGTCGGAAGATTCGGAAGAAGTGCAATGATGAAAACGAGTGCGAGGCAACCGAATAAAGTTACTTTCAACGAAAGATCGCGTTCCGTTCTTTTTCGTGAATCAGTTTTTTCCCGATTTTTCATTGACGCCAATCCTTCGCGGAAAGATGAAATGATGGTTGGCAATGTTTTGAAAAGCGTAATGAATCCTCCGGCGGCAACTGCGCCTGCGCCTATCTGGCGTATGTACGCGCGATAAACTGCTTCTGCAGGATCGGCAAAAACTTTTGCGATCGGATCCCATCCGCCTTGTCCGCCTGCCGAATGAATATCCTGGAGAAAACCCAATTTCACTTGTTGCAGTGCGATCGTTTCCGGCGGCAATAAATAAGCGAGAAGAGGAATGAGTCCGAGCCACGCAAGAACTCCGCCCGCCACTAATTGTCCGGCGATGCGCGGGCCAATGATGTAACCAACGCCGAGATATTCAGGAGTGATTTCACAATCGATTCTCGCCGAAGGCATGAATTTATTTTTCGCAGAAACGAGATACGTTGGAACATCACAGATCACCTGGAAAATTTTCTGGCCGAATGCGTAGATCGTTGCTGCTGCCAATCCAAGATAAGCGGTCTTTGCAAAATCTCCTCCTTTATCTCCCGCAACGAGTACCTGCGCGCACGCGGTTCCTTCGGGATAAGGAAGTTTTCCGTGCTCTTTCACAATGAGCGAACGACGCAAAGGGATCATCATGAGCGTTCCGAGTAATCCGCCGACAACTGCGAGTGAGAGGATCGTCCAGTAATTGAAATAAACTTCTCCGTGTGCGTCGGTGCTGAGAAATAAAAATGCGGGAAGCGTGAACACTACTCCGGATGCAATGGATTCTCCTGCGGAACCGGTGGTTTGAATAATATTATTTTCAAGAATGGTGGTCTTCAGAAATTTTCTTCCAATAGAAATCGCGAGCACAGCAATAGGAATGGAAGCAGAGACGGTGAGTCCTGCTTTGAGTGCGAGATAAACATTCGCCGCACCGAAGATGACGCCGAAAATGCAACCGAAGATCACTGCACGCACAGTAAGCTCCGGCATTTTCACGAGATCGCTTACGTACGGTTTGAATTCTTTTTCTTCAGCCATTAATTTAAAAAATTAAAAAAACAAATCCCAAATCCCATTTTGTTTTCAGCGCAATTTGGAATTTGGGATTTTATTTTTTTTCGAATACTATTTTACCGGATGCCGTTCATCATTTTTACGAGCATACTGCTGATCACGAAAAGAATAACAGAAGCTATTCCCGCCATGAAAACGAAGATGAGGAAAAATGAAAATAAATTATCGATCCTGAATCCGGCGAATGCTTTTTCCTTGGTGACACTTCCTTTTTCTACTTTGATCACAATGTTACTCCGCAGTGAATCGCCTTTGATACCGTTGTAAGTAGAATCTTTTTTGATGGAACTGTAATCGATCACTTCCATACTGTAAACCTTTTTCCCTTTGTAGTCCGACGATTTAGAATCTTTTTTCACAATATCAATTCCTGTTGTTGTTTTGATGTCGGAAACCAATTCAGTTGGTACGAGTGGTTCGGGATAAAGTCCGCTCAGTGTTCCTGCAAATTTATTCGCAGTAGCATTGGCAAGAAACCAAACGCCCATCAACAAAGAAGCAAGACGCACGGGAGCAAGTTTATTTACCATGGAAAGTCCTATCGGTGACAAACACAATTCACCGAATGTGTGAATGGTGTAAAGAGCGATCAACCACATCATGGAAACTTTCATTCCGGGAGCAAGTCCTTTTACTCCAAATGCAATGACCACATACCCGATAGCGAGAAGAAATAATCCGAGCGCTTGTTTGAAAGGAGAAGCGGGTTCCATGCCACGACTTCCGAGTTTCGTCCACAACCATGCAAAGAGTGGTGCGAAGATCACGATAGCAACCGCGTTTATGCTCTGGAAATAAGCTGCGGGAACGGTCCATCCGAAAAGAACCCGGTTGGTTTGTTCATCCGCGAAATAAGTGAGTGATGCTCCCGCCTGTTCAAATGCACTCCAGAAAAATATAACGAAGAAACAAGCAATGTAAATTACCCAGATGCGCTGCTTCTCTACTTTTGTCAATGAAGGATCGCTGATGATAAGTCCTGGGATTGCTACAGCCATGGAGAAAATAATACTTCCAACAAGATCGAAATCGATTCCAAGTGTGTGGTGCGTGAATCCCATCGGGTCGTGGATGAATGCGATGAGATTGCTGTGGACATTGGAGAAAGAAAATTTCCAGCTGTCGGATGCAAAACCAAAACCAAATTCAAATGCCCAGAAAAGAAAAACCGCAACAGCACCCCAGATCACAAAAAGTTTTTTCGGGAATTCCTTCTTTACTTCATTCGTGATATTGTCGTCTGTATTACGATGACTGTTTGGTTTCACACCGATCTGCTCACCTTCCGGAGTAACGATGTATTTATTTTTCAGCCAGATGAAAAGGATCACACTCAGGATCATTCCGAAGCAGGCGGCAAGAAATCCCCAGCGGAAATATTGCGGAAGATTATTTCCTTCTGAATCGTAACGTTCTCCGAGATACCCGCATAACAATGGTGCGATAAAAGCTCCGAGATTGATTCCCATGTAGAAAATGGTGAAAGCAGAATCGATCCGTTTATCTCCTTTAGGATAAAGTTGTCCGACCATCGTGGAAATATTCGGTTTGAAAAATCCATTTCCGAAAATGAGCAATCCAAGACCGACGAACATCAGAATGGATGCAAAACTTAAATTGGTGTAGAAAGTTCCGGCAAGGAACATGAAGAATTGGCCGGCCGCCATCATAATTCCACCAATGATGATCGATTTCCTGTTTCCCCAATAACGATCGGCCATGTATCCTCCAATGAGTGGAGTGAGGTAAACAAGCCCGGTGTAACTTCCATAGATCTGCGATTTGAGTGCAACGCTGAAAAGAAGTGCCTTCGCCATGAAAAGCACAAACAGTGCGCGCATTCCATAATAACTGAAACGCTCCCACATTTCTGTTACAAATAACACATACAATCCCTTCGGATGTCCTTTTGGAGTTTCTGACATATAATCGTGTGTTTTTAGATAGGTCGCTAAGATAAGGGATTTACAATGTAGGATGTACGATGTACAATTTGATTTTATTGATACTAAAAAATTGCTAATCGTAAATTGTAAATCGTAAATTTTCAGAGGTTGGTTTTCAGAAAATCAGTGATCTTGGTGTACAAATGGATCCTGGAATTTCCTCCGCGTATACTGTGATTGCGGTCGGGATACATGTAGAATTCAAATTCTTTATTTGCATCGATGAGCGCATTGATAAGCGCAACTGAATTCTGGAAATGCACATTGTCGTCGCCGGTTCCATGTACTAATAAAAGTTTCCCTTTCACTTTATCCATATTATTCACCGGCGAAAAATCATCATAGCCATGCGCATTATTCTGCGGCAATCCCATGTAGCGCTCCGTGTAAATAGAATCGTAAAATCTCCAGCTCGAAACAGGAGCAACGGCTACTGCACATTTAAAATAATCGGCGCCTACACCGAGACACAAACTTGCCATGTATCCGCCGTAACTCCATCCCCAGATACCAATGCGTTTTGCATCCACATAAGGAAGAGTGCCGAGATATTTCGCAACATCAATCTGGTCGGCGCTTTCTAATTTTCCCATTTGGCCGTACGTGCATTTTTTAAATTTCACGCCGCGGTATTCTGTTCCGCGATTGTCAACAGAAACAATGATCACACCTTGTTGTTGCAAATACTGGTGCCAGTAAAAATCGGCGCTTTCCCATTGGTCAACCACCGTGTTATGCCCCGGCCCGCCATACACAACCTGCAACACCGGATATTTTTTTCCTTCTTCCATTTTTACCGGTTTTATCATCCATCCGTTGAGTTCAACTCCATCACGGTCTTTCACTGTGAAAAATTCTTTTTTTGCAAAACCATAATCTTTCGCTTTCTGCGCGAGTTCATGATTATCCACCAGCATTTTCACTTCTTTGCCACTCGCGTCATTGATGGAAATGTAATAAGGCGTATTTGCATTCGAATTAAAATTCACATAGTATTTCATTCCCGAACTGAAGGATGCAGAATTATTTCCGGAACGCGTAGAAATTTTCTTTTTTTCTTTCCCGTCTATTTTGATGGAATAAATATCGCGTCCCACAATATTTCCTTCATTGGACTGGTAAAAAAGTGTTTTTGTTTTTTCATCGTAACCATAAAAATCGATCACATCGAAATCTCCTTTGGTAATCTGCATTTTATTTTTCCCGTCCATCGTGCATTCATACAATTCAAGATAGCCGCTCTCGTCGCTGCTCCAGATGAAATGAAGTTTGTCTTTGAGAAAAGTGAGATGGTCATACACTTCCACATACGTGTCGCGCTTTTCGGTTAGAATTACTTTTGATGTTCCGTCATTTGCATTGGCAAGAAATAATTCCAGCTTATTCTGCAAACGATTCAAACGCTGAAAGGAAAGTGTATTCGCATCCTGCGTCCAGTTCACACGCGCAATATACTGGTCGGTTTCGGTACCGATGTCAACAGGAATAGTTTGTTTCGAATCAAGATTGTAAATGTGAATAGTAACGATCGAATTTTCTTCTCCGGCTTTGGGATATTTGTAAGAATAAGGTTCAGGATAAAGCCCGGTGTTGTACATCGTCATCTGGAATTCTTTCACGCGCGTTTCATCAAAACGATAGAAAGCTATTTTTTTACTATCGGGCGACCAATACATTCCATTGGGCAAAGTGAATTCCTCCTCGTAAACCCAATCTGTTCCGCCATTGATCACATGGTTCCATTCCCCGTCCATCGTTACCTGCGTTTCTTTTCTTGTATCGAGATCCACAATGAAAATATTGTTGTCGCGGACGAACGCCACTTTTTTACTGTCGGGAGAAAATTGTGCAAGGCGCTGTTTCCCTCCGGTGGAAAGCGGGAACATTTTTTTCGTTTTCATATCGAAAATAAAATTCGTCACTTTAGTAGAGTAGCGGTAAATATGTTCGGTTGCTGTGGAGATCAGCACTTTTGTTTCATCGGGACTCAGCGTCATTTCATCCATCTGGACGGGTTGCGTTTCATTCTCAGGAATCAATTCATTCATTTTAAAAAGCACCGAAGTTTGTTTCCCCGTTTTGTATTCGCACGTAACGTAGGCCGCCTCATTTTTGGCGCCGATCTCTGTATAATCCATGTAATGTTCGCCATCATGCATCGAGGTGTAGCCCGAATTGTAATCGGCGCGGAAAGTTCCGTTCTTCCATACATCGTCGAGCGTGATCTGTTTCTGAGCGAATGAAAAACAAACCAGGGAAGCTGCAAAAATGGTGGCTGAAATATTCTTTTTCATAGTGAGTGGGTAAAGAGTAATTTTGTGTGAAAATAAGAAAATGTTCGCTGCACGATCTGTAGCAGTTTTTACCGGAACAATCTTATTACCAACGGCAGTTTCTCAGGATGAAATACAATTCGGTCGATCAGGAAATCATTACTCAACTCATTTCCATTGCAGGGAAAGAATATGTTTTTGCTGATGAAGAAAACCGTGAGAAATACGGGCGCGATGAAACGGAAGATTTAATTTACAAACCTTCTGTGATCGTGAAGCCGCGTACAGCAAATGAAATTTCAGAAATTCTGAAACTTGCGAATAATAAAAAAATTTCGGTCACTCCGCGCGGCGCCGGCACAGGGCTGAGCGGAGGCGCGCTTCCCATACACGCGGGAATCTGCTTGTCGATGGAACGGTTCAATAAAATTCTTGAAATAGATGAACGGAATCTCCAGGCAACTGTGGAGCCCGGCGTGATCAATGAAGAATTTCAGAATGCGGTGAAAGAAAAAAAACTTTTTTATCCGCCCGATCCTGCTTCGAAGGGAAGTTGTTTTCTCGGCGGAAATCTCGCGCACAGTTCCGGCGGGCCGAAAGCAGTGAAATATGGAACGACGAGAGATTATGTATTGAACATGGAAATGGTTCTTCCTACTGGCGAGATCGTGTGGACGGGCGCGAATGTGCTGAAATATTCCACGGGTTATAATTTAACACAACTCATGATAGGCAGTGAAGGAACGCTGGGCGTGATCACAAAAATTATTTTCAAACTCATTCCGTATCCTGAAAATAATCTTGTGATGCTGGTTCCTTTTCATTCGGCGGAAAAAGCATGTGAAGCGGTGAATGCAGTTTTCCGTGCAGGAATTATTCCATCGGGAATGGAATTCATGGAGCGTGATGCGATCGATTGGGTGAGAAAATTTGAAAAGGATATTTCAGTTGAAGTAAGTGATGATGTAAAAGCTCATTTGCTGATTGAGGTGGACGGAAATGAAATGGATTTGCTTTACAAAGACGCAGAAAAAATTTCGCAAGTGATGCAGCGATTCGAATGCGGTGAAATTCTTTTTGCCGATCAGCAATCGCAGAAAGATATGTTGTGGAAAATGCGCAGGAAAGTTGCGGAGGCCGTTCGGTCAAATTCAGTTTACAAGGAAGAAGACACTGTTGTTCCGAGAGCAGAATTACCGGAACTCTTAAGAGGGGTGAAAGCCATTGGCAAAAAATATGGATTCAGATCCGTTTGTTACGGCCATGCGGGCGATGGAAATATGCATGTGAATATCATTAAAGGAGAGTTGAGTGATGACGTGTGGAAGAATGAATTGCCAAAAGGGATCACAGAAATTTTTCAATTGTGCGTGAAACTCGGCGGAACTATTTCCGGTGAACACGGAATTGGTTTGGTGCAGCAACCTTACCTGCCCATTGCCATTGATAAAAAAAGAATTGAACTCATGCGCGGAATAAAAAAACTATTCGATCCGAATGAGATATTGAATCCCGGGAAAATATTTTATTGAGATCGCATTCTATCGTTTCAGCGGAGTGGTCATGTGCAATGAAACTTTAACCAGCAGATCGATGAGCGCTGAAAAGCGTTCTCTTTTTTCATCATCCGAAATGATCGTGTTCTCGGAATAAAAGATGGTATCGAAATCGAAACTGATTGTTCCTTCCACCAGGTGCATGTTGTTCAGCAATAAAACACAAATGTTCGAATTGAAATACGAGGGCATCAATGGAGGATTGTTGCTGTTGAGAATAAAATGTTTGTCGAAATCAGTATTGCCGGTCTCAACAGGATCGTCAGCAAAGAGTCGCTGAAGTTTATTCAAAAGACTTTTTTTGCAGAGTTCGAATTTGAATTTCGCACGTTGCGTTTGAATGATAATGACGGTCGTTTTATAATTTCCTCCGCTGTCGTCCGTTTCCCTCTCTGTATTAACGATCAATTTTACATTTCCCGTTGTTCCCGACAACTGCGGATAAACCGGTTTGAAAAAAGTCACCGCCTTCATCGGTAAAGGAATTCCATACTTCGCACCGATCAAAGAAAGATTTTTCCAGGCGTACCGGATCTTTTTGTTCCGCAGAAATTGTATGCCAATGAAAACTACAACAGCGAGAACCGGCGCAATAATGAAAAGGATGTATTTATGAATGTTGTGTGAAAAATTCATGAGCCGGATCGCTAATATGAGAATTAGAATTCAAATGCTGTTACTTTTCTGAAATTTGTCATTATATTTCTTAGAGAATTCACCATGAGGGGACGCTTTTTTATTCCGTTGTTTGTTTTTGCCACGATCATTTTCGTGGCGGGAATGCCTTTTCACCCGGCAAATGCGCGTCACACTGTGCAGAATGAAAACGGACACGGCCACCGAGACAAAAAGAAAAAACCAAAAAAGAAAAAGAAGAAAAAAAAGAAAACACATGCCGATAAAATGAAAAAAGCCGCCGACACAGCGAAAATGAGAAAGCAGAAAGTGAAACGCGACCGCGAGCATCAGAAAAACCTGGATAAACTGAAAAAGAAAAAAGCGAAGAAGCAAAAGGCGGTCACCAAAGCGCAGGATCAGCGGAAAGATTATGTCAAAGGATGTGATTCAACTGAACTCGTGCGCACGTCGCAGGATACGCTGCTGCTGAAAAAATACGAGACGATCTATCGTTCACTCGGCGGATTGTGTTACATCATTCACCTGCAGCAAATGGCCGAACTGGAAAAAACTTCCGACGGATTTTACAGCGTGCGCATACGCGCGAGCAAGGATCCGCGCGCGCCTGCGGACTGGCAAACCTATTTGTATTGCCCGATAGGAAAACCAGACGGAATGATCGCGCTCATCAATCCGCTCGGCGATACGGTACAGTTGTGTAATTATCGTGGCGAGAAAAAAGAAGGGATGATGACGTGGGTGAAAAAAGGCGAAGGTGTTATTCACCAGGAAAAATATGCAGCCGATGTTAAAGTATGGGCTGATGATCCCTCGGAACAATAAATTCGAAATTTGAAATGATCGTCGAAAGCAAATTGTGATCAGAATTTTTGCAACTCCTCAAACAATTCTTTCACCGGCAATCCCATCACATTGAAATAAGATCCTTCGATGTGATCGACCAGCACGAATGGATTTTCTCCTGCAGGAGGAAGACATTTTTCCAGCAAAGAAGTTTTGCCAATTTTTTTCAGAAAATCATTTTCTTCATTGGAGCACGGATTCATTCCCGGTTGGAGGCATTCCTGCGCACCATACGCACCTGCTTTATCGAACGGATTTTTTATGCGGATGTAATTCAGCAATTCTTCATCCGTCCTGTTTTTGAAATACACTTCGCTGCGTACACAAAAAGTTTTTTCATCCATCAAAGACATGAGGTAAACTCCGGTGAACACTTCATGTTTTTTTCCATTGAGCATTTTCAGCATCCGTAAAGCATCGGCTTCGTCATTCGGTTTATTCAATACACGGCCCTCGATCCACACAATGGTGTCTGCGGTGATCAGCAATGAATATTCATCGAGATCATCATATAACGCCTCTGCTTTTTTCTTACAGAGATAAAGAGCGATCTGTTCTGCTTTCAGTTCGGGTGGAAAATATTCTTCGATTTCATTTTCAGCGATCTCAAATTCCAAACCACATTCACGCAATAAAAATTGTCTCCGTGGAGATCGTGAAGTCAGAATTATTTTTTTGCCGGAAAGATTTTCAGGAAACATCAGCAGCGATAAGTTCATGAATGCTGTGTGCGAAAACGAAGAGGTAGGAGATCCCGGCGACCATGAGGATCTTCACAATGAAACTCATGAATCTCCAGTCGTTTTTTCCTTTCGCATTCATCACGCGGTAAGCAAGAAAAAGAAAAGGCACCTGCAGCAACACTAAAAAATAAATGAAAGAGATCCAGTCCTTCGCATCAAATTGCAGGTACTGCACATAACCGATGGCGCAAACTACGAGGCCGATAAGCGTACTGATGAGAATTTTTGTTTTTGAAATTCCCAGAACCACAGGAATTGTTTTGCATCCGTATTCAAGATCGCCTTCGTAATCTTCTGCATCTTTTATTATTTCGCGAAGCAATGTAACCAGGAATGCAAAAAGTCCGACGATGAGTGTGATGTGAGAAGCAAAACTGAGATCGAGATAACCGCCCTGCACTAATTCGGGAAACGCCTTGTAAATATTCGGGATCTCGAAAAGTATGACCACCAGTGGAACCAATCCTGAAAGTAGTGCAATGATGAAATTACCAATGAAAAACTGCCGTTTAAGATTCGTGGAATAAAACCAGAGCAGGGCAGGAGCAGAGAGAAAAATAAATGCACCCACGCGCAGCAATCCGTATTTCCAGGAAAGATAAACACCGAGCAGAGCGCCGATGATATTGATCGTCATGTGTGCCGCCATCGCAACGCGCCGCTTGACCACTTTACCGATCGGGTTTGTTTCCGGCCGATTCACTCCGTCGATCCTCACATCGAAATAATCGTTGATGATGTATCCTGCCGCACCGATCATTACCGTAGAAAGAACAAGCAGGAAAAAATCGAGCGGGGTCATCTGCAATTCCAGCAATGAAAAATCAAGATCATGTTTGCGCAATTCGAGTATGGGAAGGATAACACAGTATCGCAC
Organism: Bacteroidota bacterium; assembly: GCA_016194975.1. Lineage (NCBI taxonomy): Bacteria > Pseudomonadati > Bacteroidota > Bacteroidota bacterium. The sequence goes on along the minus strand of JACQAM010000006.1, from coordinate 118,743 downwards.
CATGTACTGCATGAAAGCCATGATGAGAAGATTCGGGAGACGAATAAGTTTGAGGAAGGAGATCATCTGCGTAAAAATAGTCATTTGTCATTGGACACAGGTCATTTGCCAATTGTCGGTAGTGGCTCAGTTTGCTCTTTTCCGATTCAACTTCGCGCCTTGGCGCCTTCGTGGTTCCTAAACCATTCTTTTATTAAACCACAAAGGCACTAAGGCGCTAAGAATTTTCAAACTGCCCCACTACCCAATTGTCATTGAGATTTCAGTTTAAATAATTTTCCCAATGACAATTGACAGGGTTTACCATTTTCCCTGTAATCGCATCACCTGTTCGATCACATCGCGCGCGCAACCATCGCCACCTTTCATTGGAGAAACATAAACAGAAATTTCGCGGATCTCGTGCACGGCATCATACGGACAACAGGGAACTCCGCATCTTTTCATTGCCAGGAGATCAGGAACATCATCGCCCATGAAAAGTATTTCATCTGCATTCAGGTAATAAACACTTTCAAATTCTTTCAGTTTTTCTTCTTTGTCGGTGATGCCGAGATAAACTTCGGTGAGCCCGAGTTCTGAATATCTTTTTTTCATCACTTCTTCGCGGCCGTAGGAAATGATCGCCACTTTGAAACCGGCTTTCACTGCGCGGCTTAAAGCATAACCATCTTTCGCATTCACACTTCTTGAAATGGAACCGTCGGAATTGAGAATGAGTTTTCCGTCGGTAAGTACGCCGTCGATATCGAAAATAAATGCCTTTACGCTGTGCAAACGTGATTTAAAATTTCCGTTCATTTTTTTCTTTTCTTTTTCTGCGCAGCAATATTTTTCGTGATGTCGAAATAAATTTTTCTCAAAGCCGGATTTTTTTTCAGCGAAGCAAGATGCCGGCTGATCACATGCTTATCATTTCTCGAAGCGGGGCCCGTTTGTGAAGCAGCAGGAGAATGATCGAGCACTTTCATTGCAGTTTCCAGGATAAGCGGGCGAACGAGATCGAAGGGAAGGTCGTGTTCTTCGAGTATGGAATCCGCGATGTGATACATGTGATTGGAAAAATTATTTGCGAACACGGCTGCGAGATGCGCGGCTGCGCGCTGGTGTGAATCCAGTTCATAAACAAAATCAGAAAGCACACTCGCAATATTGCTCACCGAAAGTAAAGTGCTTTTGTCATTCGCCTCGATGCACATCGGAACATCTTCGAGGTGGATATTCCGGTTGACGGAAAGTGATTGCAAAGGATAAAGTACACCGTGCTGATTGAATTTTTTCAGCACGTCTATTCCCACACTACCGGAAGTATGGAGAACGATCCCGTCGTTCACATTGAGTTTTTTCGCTATGGCGGAGATTGCATCATCTTTTACCGCAATTAGAAAAACATCTGCTTCATTGATCCCGGAAATTTTTGTGACCGCTTTTGAATGCACTTTTGCAGCGAGCGTGCGTGCATGTGCGCCATTGCGGCTGTACACGCACGTGATGCGTACGCCCGCGCGATGTAACGCGATGCCGAGGTGCGTGGCTACATTTCCTGAACCGATGAGTGCACAACGAAGATCTTTCATGCTGCTTTTTTATCGTCCCTGTTTTTTTTCCGGACACGTTCGCGTACGGCAATGAAAGTTCCGGTGATCATAATGAGGCAACCGATCCAGAGAATATTTATTCCGGGAAAAACAGAAACCTGCAGCACCATGTAATCCGGTTTGTGATTGAGGCGGATGCTCGTGTATATTTTCAGCTTTTTCGTTTCATTGTCCACATCGGCAAAAGAGACTTTGACACCGGTCGATTCATCTTCTCCATCGAGAATGCGCTTGAACACCGATGTTTTCTTATCGAAGAAAATGCGCGACTCGATTATGTGGCGTTCCATCTTCGAATTGAAAATGCTGAAGTAGGCAACGAGATTTTTTTCATTTGTCTGGTTCAGCGGGGAGAGCGAATCTTCATTGGCACTGTCGAGGACAAGAATGCAATTCTCCAATCCAAGCGTATCGCGAAAGGTGAGATTATGTTCCAGTGGTTCATCATAATGATCGGAATTAAGATCTGCTTTTTCAGCAGAATCGTCCAGTAAACGATCCTCGGCAAATTTCACCGACGAATAAATATCGCGGAAGATATAATGTTTGGTATCGGGCTCACGCGCATTTCCCATAATGGGATTCAACTGGTAAAACGGGCTGAGCGTAAAAACTTTTTCCGGTTTCCCATTATCGCCCTTCTCGATAAAATCGACATTGAAATAAACGTAACCGGTTCCGTTCTTTATTTTTCTCTGGTGATTTGTGTACGTTACGAGATAAGGTCCCATTGGCAGCGTATCTCCTTTGAGCATATAAATATTTTCGAGATTGTCAATGTCCTCGGCAAAACCAGTGAGATCCATTTTCGAAGTATTTCTCGAGATGGTATCTTTTTTAGAAGTGGAAATTACCACGCCAAGTATCAGCACACCGAATCCTACGTGCGCGATGGACGCACCTGCTTTTGAAATTTTTCCACCGAAAACTTTTCTCCAGTAATTCGCATTGGCAAGAATGGTGAAGATGCAGGAGAAGAGCAGGATGGAACACAACATGAAGATGTATTGTTTTTTCTGCGTTACTGAATTCCATTGGCTGTTGTAATAGATCGTAAACGAAATGATGACGGAAAGAACAATGGAAGCAATAAGCGGAATGCGGATCTCACGGATAAAAGTTTTGAAATCTGTGTTCCTGTATTTCAGGTATTGTGTGAAACCAACGAGCAGGCAAATGATGACTGCGAATGAGATCTGCCATTTGTTGAAGAAGTTCACCACATCTTTATCGGGTGCAATATTCGCATCGGCCATTTTTCCTATCCATTGCCACCCGGTCTGGTGATACATGCTCTGCATGAAATGATGAACAGGAGAAACTTCGAGGAATTTATTCACGACCGGCGATGAAGTGTAGAAGATGATCTGGAATGCAGCAACAAGAAGAACAAGAGAACCGATGAACATCCAGAATTCTCTCGACCACAATTCTTCTTCTTTGTCGGTCTTCGGAAAAAATTTCCAGTAACCGAGAATGAGCGAAATGAACGAGGAGACGAGCAGCAGCAACATGGATGCGCCGTGCATTCCGTTGAAAAACATAATGAGAACCAGTACGGCGATCGCTGTGTAAATAATTTTCAAACGAGTATTGAAAGAAAGCAGCATCACCGAAAGCCAGAGAAAAAATCCCATGAAGGCAGTGAGTTCTTCATTGAGCCCATCATCTGTAAATGCATGCACGGAAGTTTTTGCGAGGATCCCGCTCTTCGTGAGAAAGGTGGAATACACTATGAGAAGAAAAGCAAAAATGCAGAGGAGAAATGTGGTGAAGAGCGATTGTCCTTTTTGTTTGTAAAGCAACATCACGTGCGCCGCGCCTACAAGTACGAGCCAGGGAACGAGTGATGCATTTTCAACCGGGTCCCACGCCCAGAATCCTCCGAAGCTCAACGACTCATACGCCCACGCACCGCCCATGAGAATTCCGGTGCCGAGCACCATTACGCCGGTGAATGCCCAGGGTAAAGCAGCCGATTGCCAATCGTGATATTTTTTTGTCCACAATCCTGCGATCGCAAATGCAAATGGAATAGTGGTCAGTGCAAATCCACAGAAAAGAGTAGGAGGGTGAATGGTCATCCAATAATTCTGGAGGAGCGGATTCAATCCGTGTCCGTCGGAAATGTGTGCGAGATAATCCGGCATTTTTGTCCAGGGCAAACCGATGTTGTCTTCCTGGAGGCGCATCAATCCGAATGGATTACTGCCAACGTGAACACCACCCACATAAATTCCGAGCAGCATCATGGATAGAAAAACCTGCACGAGCGCAACAACAGTGAGTACCGGCGCTTCCCATTGCTTCGCTCTTTTCATCAATATCAAACCGATGACGCCGTGCCACACTAACCAGAGCAACGTACTTCCTTCCTGTCCTTCCCAGATGCAGGCAAGAACATAATTCATTTTCATATCGCTCTTCGAATGCTGCCACACGTATTGATATTCGTAACGGTGTTTGACGATCATCAAAAGCAGCGTGAGTAAAATCCCGAAAGCAGAAACTGCGTGCGTGGTGTAGAAAAATCTTGCGGTGGATTTCCATTTTATTTCTCCGTTATCCTGCTTGACGCGCAGGTAATTCACGATCACGGAAAAAAGAGCGGAGATAAATGCAATGACCACAAGCATGTGACCGATCTCTCCCCATAATAATTGTTCGCCCTGGTACTGCTGTGTCATTGCTGTGAATGGAAAAATTTGCAGCAGGAAAGAAATATTTTTCCCTGTTGTTTTTTATTTAACGGGGATTTCAACTCCGCTGTTGTATTTCGAAGGACATTTCATGAGCACATCTTTCGCAATGAAATCATCTCCTTTCATGGACCCGATGATCACCACTTGTTGCGAACGTTCGAAATCCTGGGGTTTGCTTTTGAGAAGAATAACATGACGTTCATTTCCTTTGCGATCGATCATGTAAAACGAGAATTTATTCGGATCGGAAGCCGGATCATAAACCATTTTTTTGCTTCGGTCGAGTGTGCCTGCCACATGCACTTCATCATCTGCCTTCATTGCATTTGCAAAATCGGAATAGGTGCTGGAATTTCCGAGCAGCGCAAACATGCTGCCGATGGTAAGTGCAATGAGTAATATTCCGATGATGTGTGTTTTTTTCATTTTTTATTTTCCTTCATTTCCTGTTCCAGTTTCCCGATCTTTTTTTCGATTCTGAAAAGCGCAAGAAATAATATGGACAAAATTACGACGATAACGGCAATTACCGCATTCAAAGAGCCATGTCCGTGCAGAGATTGATATAATTTTTCATCAAGCCCCTGGCTGCTTTGAGCGTTTAATAACGATGCAAAGAGGACAAATAAAACAAGTACTGAATTTTTTTTCATTGGTTCTGAAGGTGAATTTTAATATTTTGTATCCGGAGTTTCAATGAATAGATCCAAAAGCCGAGCAGGATCCATCCAGCAGCCGCCATATAGAAAACAGGGCGCAGCGTATTGTCGAGATCATAGGAATTGAAACCAGGATTACCACCATTTCCCGGGTGAAGAGAATCGGCGAGACGCGGAAGAATTCCAATGAGTACGATCATCATCACGTAAGCGAAAATGCTGTAGATGGCAGTAACACGAGCACATTTCTGTTCATCATCAATTGCATTTCTCAATACAATGTAGGCGAGATAAGCAAGCATGGTAATGGCAGTTCCGTTCAGTTTCACATCGTCCACCCACCACGCACCCCACGTAACGCGCGCCCACATGGAACCGGTGATCAATCCACAAATTCCGAAAATGACTGCGGTCATGATGGCTGTATTGGAACGCCGGTCATATTTCATATCGAAATTCCGGAGAAAGCGCAGATTATTCCACAAAGCCCATGAAAGAAGTGCGATCATCGTGAACCACATGGGAACATGAAAAAATAAATTGCGGATCGACTCATACAGAATATTCCGGAACGGAAAAGCAAAATGATCCTGCTTTTCATTCTTCACTTTCGCATCGCACATAGGCACTATTCCGCCACGAAGTGTGTCGGAAGTAAAAATGGCGTGATCCATATACATTCTTCCGTCGGCATCATTATAAACAGTGAGATCGAAAAACATACTGTCGAGTGCGCTCACGGGCGGAAAAAGAAGATCGGCGTGCGTATCATCTTTCACTACAACAGAATTTGCGCAAATGTGAACCGGTTTATTCTTATCCCAATTGACGAGCCATGCACCGAATGTTTTTTCATTCTGCAGAAAACGCGTATTGTACCCGGTAATTTGCACAGTGAAGGGGGCCGAGTAAGTGGGAATGATGGAATTTGACGTGAGTAAAATTCCGGGAGAAAGCGGGGTGATAATTCCGAAAATTAAAGTGAAAAAAAGCAGTACCACACAAAGAAATTTCCACCAATTCCGCTTCATTTTAATTCCAATTTTTTAGTCGCGCCAAAGGTACGGAAAGAGGAGATATGCGAGTGCTGCGACTACGATGTTCATCGCAGCAAGTACACCTAAATAATTCAATGCTCCGTACCAGGAAAGTCCGTCGGCTGCGTATTTGGAAATTTTTATCGCGGCAAGTAAAACAGGAAGTACAACGGGGAAACCGAGAATGGCCATGAGAGTAAAATTATTTCCTGCTTTGGAAGCGATGGCCGAGATCATCGTGAATGATGAAGCAAGTGCGATGCATCCGAGAAATAATCCGAGCAGGAACATCGGTTGGCCCTGTACAGGAAATCCAATGAGAAATGCAAAAATGCAGAGTGCTGCTGCGCCAAGAAAACACATCAACAGAATATTGTAAACTAATTTTCCGAGCAGAACGGCTCGTGGATCTGCAAGGGTGTAGAGGTAGAGCAAACGTCCTTTGCTTTCGCGCGAGAAACTTCTTGCGGCTGCGGTAACAGCAGCAAAAAGAAGAATGATCCAGAAAAGAGAATTCCAGGTGGGCACATCTTTAACAGTATGAAAACTGAATTTGCAGATGAAGACTGTGGAAACAACGAAAAGCAGCACACCGTAAAAAGCATATTTCTGTCTTGCCTCCTGTATGAATTCAAGCCGTAATAATCCGATCGTCTGTTTCAGAATAGACACGGCGGCAAAGATACGATTCGGTATCATCTTTGTGACTGATGATTGCCGCTCAAAACGCGTTTGTGCCCTTTGTCATCTATTGGCATAATTCATGCTTTGTTTTCTAACTTTACCATTCAAAATATTCTCCATGAAAAAAATAATTCTACCCGCCGTTTTTAGTTTCGCTCTTATTTCTATATCCATGCAAACCGATACTTCCATCAAAACGCTCTATGATTTTCATGCGAAAACCATTGACGGAACTGATTATGATTTTACCAAACTGAAAGGGAAAAAAGTGCTGATCGTGAATACCGCTTCCATGTGTGGATTCACTCCACAGTATGCCGACCTCGAAAAATTATACGAGAAATATCAGCCCACCGGAAAATTTGAGATCCTTGGATTTCCATGCAACCAGTTCGGCCAGCAGGAACCCGGACCGAATGATACAATCAAGGCATTCTGCACGAAGAATTATGGCGTGACTTTCCAGATGATGGACAAGATCGATGTTAAAGGAGAGAACCAGGATGCGATCTATAAGTGGCTGACGACAAAGAGTGAGAATGGTTTAGAAAATAGCGAAGTGAAATGGAATTTTCAGAAATACATGATCGATGAGAATGGAAAATTAGTGGGGCACGTCATGTCGCCCGACAAACCTTTCTGCGATAAGATCGTGAACTGGATCGAAGGAAAATAAGTGAGCCGAATGGGGTTGCTTGATCTGCTAACGGAAGAAGACAGAAAAATATTTTCCCGTACACAAAAGGAAAAAAATATTCTGAAGAACGAATTGCTTTTTTCAGAAGGCAATTCTCCTTCCGGAGTTCATGTGCTGATCAAAGGGAAAGTGAAACTTTTTACTACAGATGTACAGGGCAGGGAACAGATCATTCATCTTGCGAGACCAGGAGATATAATGGGTTATCGTGCTGTGCTCGGAAATGATTCTTATTCCTGCAGCGCATCGGCGCTCGAAGATTCGCTGGTAACGATCATTCCGCGCGAAACTTTTTTTCTTCTCCTCGAACAGAATGCCGCTTTTTCCCATTCCATCATTAAATTACTTACAGCAGAATTGCGTCACGCCGAGCATCACCTTGCGGGAATGGCGCGCAAACCGGTGAAGGCGCGGTTGGCTGATGCTGTTTTGCATCTTGCAGAAACTTACGGTTACGAAGAGGATGGCAGTACCTTACCCGTTTCGCTTACGAGAGAAGAAATAGCAGGGCTTGTGGGAACAGCAACGGAGACCACGATCCGTATTCTGAAAAGCATGGAAGAGGAGGGTTTGCTGGCAACTTCCGGAAGGAAGATCCGTCTTCTTGATGTGACCGCTTTGCGCCGTTGTGCCCGAAACGCGTGATTCGCAGGAAAATCGTAAATTTGCGCCCTCTCATGAAACGCGGACTTTTCTTCTTCATTTTCTTTCTCGGGACTTTTCTTCTCGCTTGCAATGATTTCAATAAATTACAGAAAAGCACCGACCTCAACCTTAAGTATGACAAGGCCGTGGAGTATTACGATAAAAAAGATTACACCAAGGCCCAGATGCTGTTCGATGAATTGTACACGGTGATGAGAGGAACGGAAAAAGCGCAGAATACAAATTACTACCTCGCTTATTGCGATTATTACATGCAGGATTACATTATGGCCGGTTATCTTTTCAGAACTTATTTCCGCACATATCCCACGAGCGAGCACGCGGCCGAGTGCCTGTACATGAGCGCGTATTGTCATTACGAGGAATCGCCACCGTACACGCTTGACCAGGAAGACACCTATTCTGCTATTGAGGAATTCCAGTATTTCATCCAGATGTTTCCGACCGATACTGCGAGAATTCACGAATGCAACAAACTCGTAGATAACCTGCATAAGAAGCTGGAGAAAAAAGCATTTTTCAATGCCAAGCAATATTACCAGATCCAGGATTATCGTGCGGCGATCACCTCATTCAATCAGTTCCTTCACGATTATCCTGATACACATTACCGCGAAGAAAGCGTTTACCTTACCGTGATGTCAAAATATAAATTGGCAGAGAACAGTGTCGATGCTAAAAAATCAGAGCGCATTGCTGATGCCATCAATGCCTGCAATGATTTTCTTGCCACTTACCAGCAGAGTGAATGGACAGGTGAAGTAAAATCAACTTTAGAGAAAGCACAGAAACTCCAGAAGAAAGTGGAGAACGATAATAAAACCAATCACACGAACAATTAATCCAATCAATACTAACCATGGTAGATTTCAAAAAAACAAACGCAGAATTCACAACCGTTACACGCGACATCAGGCAGATTGATGCTCCAACCGGCAACCTGTATGAGAGTGTAGCTATTCTTTCCAAACGCGCCAACCAGATCAGCGCAGAACTGAAAGAAGAGCTCAATGGAAAACTTAATGAGTTCGCTACTCACACCGACAATCTCGAAGAAGTTTTCGAGAACCGCGAGCAGATCGAGATTTCTAAATTCTATGAGCGGCTTCCGAAACCCACGCAGATCGCAACACAGGAATTCCTCGAAGGAAAAGTTTATCACCGCAATGCATCGAAAGACGCACCGGAGGGAAACTGAGTTGTTCCGAAATTAATTCCGCTGGACATGCCGGTCTTTCCTGATCGCATGTCCTTCGTTTTTTAATTCATGCTCAAAGGAAAAAAAATATTACTCGGTGTAACCGGTGGAATTGCCGCCTACAAATCGGCGTTTCTCGTGCGCCTGCTCGTGAAAGCGGGTGCAGATGTGCGCGTGATCATGACGCAGATGGCGCATGAATTCATAACACCGCTTACACTTTCCACACTTTCGAAACATCCTGTTCTCACTGAATTCACGAAAGGAAAAACCGGTGAATGGAATAATCACGTGGAGCTTGGTTCGTGGGGCAATGCGATGATCATTGCGCCCGCAAGTGCAAATACAATTTCCAAAATGGCGGAAGGAAGAAGCGATAATTTATTGCTCGCTGTTTTTCTTTCTGCACGCTGCCCTGTTTTTCTTGCGCCGGCCATGGATCTCGATATGTATGCACATAAACTGACGCAGGAAAATATTCTCCGCCTTAAAAATGCAGGAGTGAAAATAATTGCACCTGGAAAAGGTGAACTGGCAAGCGGCCTTTCGGGTGAAGGAAGAATGGCGGAACCGGAAGAGATCGTTTCTGTGCTTGAGGCAACGATGGAGAAAACAAACCGTCTTGAAGGTAAAAAGATACTCGTGACCGCCGGTCCTACATTTGAAGCGATCGATCCCGTACGTTTCATTGGCAATCATTCATCGGGAAAAATGGGATTTGCTATTGCAGGAGAACTTGCCGCTCGCGGTGCAGACGTTGTGCTCATCACCGGGCCTGTTTCACTGCAGACGGAAAATAATAAAGTGAAAAGAATAAATGTGAATACCGCGGCGGAGATGATGAAAAAGTGTTTGAAAGAATTTCCCTCCTGCAACGGGGCGATCATGGCGGCAGCTGTAGCCGATTATCGCCCGGCAAAAATTTCAAAAAAGAAAATAAAAAAAGAGGAACAGAAACTGGATGAAATAAAATTAGTAGAGACAGAAGACATCCTCGCTTCATTGGGAAAATTAAAAAAGAAAAAACAGGTGCTGGCAGGGTTCGCACTCGAAACGGAGAATGCCATTGCCAATGCAAAGAAAAAACTGAAGAACAAAAAACTCGATATGATCATCGTGAATTCGCTCAGCGAAAAAGGAGCCGGCTTCGGAACCGATACGAATCGCATTTCCATCATCGACAAAAATGGTAAAACAAGTAACTTTGATCTGAAGCTGAAAAAAGAAGTGGCTTCGGATATCGTAGATCTTTTCGAAAAAAAATTACACGGATGAAACGAATCATTTTTTTACTCCTTCTCTTTTTCTCTGCAATTACAATCCGGGTAAGTGCGCAGGAATTGAATTGCCAGATACAGGTACTCTCACCACAGATACAGGGTACGACGGAAAAAAGAATTTTCGATAATCTCCAGAAATCATTATTCGAATTCATGAACAATACCAAATGGACGAATGATGTTTTTTCCCCGGAAGAAAAAATTCTCTGCAATCTTGTTCTCACCATCAATGAAAAAGTTTCTACCGACGAATACAAGGGAACATTACAGATCCAGTCTTCACGGCCGGTCTTCAAATCTTCTTATTCATCTACGCTCATCAATCACAACGACGTGGACATTCAATTCAAATACGTCGAATTTCAGCCGATGGAATTTTCCATCTCACAACATCTCAGTAATCTCACTTCCATTTTTGCTTTTTACGCTTATGTGATCATTGCTACCGATTACGATTCTTTTTCGCTCGACGGCGGAACTCCATTCTGGCAAAAAGCGCAGACCATTGTTTCCAATGCGCAGCAGGCGCCGGAGAAAGGATGGAAATCAATGGACGGGAATAAAGACCGTTACTGGATCGCTGATAATATGCTGCAATCGATCTACTCGCCCGTGCGCGAATGCATTTACAAATATCATCGCCTCGGTTTCGATATCATGTACCAGGATGTGAATGGAGGAAGAGCGATAGTGCTCGAAGCTTTGCTGTTGCTCGATAAAGTGAATGATCAGAAACCGCTTTCGTGGGCCGTACAGATGTTCTTCAATGCGAAAGTGGATGAGATCGTAAAACTTTTTTCCGGTGCCTTGCCCGACGAAAAAACAAAAGTCACCACGCTGTTGCAAAAGATAGATCCTGCACATGGAATCCAGTGGCAGAAGATCACTCAGGCACAATAAATTTCCTTTCGCACAATTTCCCTGTATTTCATTCACGGGTTTGGTATAATTTTGGCATTCCTGTTCAAAAACCAACTCATGAAAATATTTTCTTTTTTTCGCCCTCTTCCGTTTTTCATTGCAGCAGTTTTTTTTATGATCGCTGCCGGACAATCCTGCAAAATGGCAGGCACGCAAATTCAGATCCTGCAACCTGCCGACATCATGTTGCCTCAGCATTTTCAGAAATTTGTGCTTGCTGATCGTACGCGTCCCGGAAAAGGAAATGGGCAAGGTGCGCTGAATGTGCTCGAAGGAATTGCAACAGGCGAAGGAGTTTTCACTGATAAATGGGGAGCAGAAGATTGCATTGAAGGATTGCGCCAGGTGCTCATACAAACTCCGCGCTATACTGTTACAGTTGCTGCTGTTGATACTGCTCTTAAAGGAACGGGCCGCAGGCAAACGATGCCTCCGCTTGATTGGAACACCGTTAAAAAAATGGTAGGAGGAGATACGTCAACAGGATTGATCGTTCTCGAAGCATTTGATTCGAATACCGATATTTTCAGTGAGATTGCATCTGCAGCAACTGCAACTTCGCCGGCGTCGTATCGTGCGCACGGACGCGTGAACGTGTATTGCGTGTGGAGAATTTACGATCTGAAAAACAGAACGGTTGTGGACGAATACAACCAGGATTTTAATACACAATTTGACGGGAGTGGCGCAACTGCAGTTTTAGCTGAAGGAAATCTTCCTGCGCGGAATACGATGGTGCAGCGCGCGGGCATTGCAGCCGGACAACAATATGCCCATCGCATTTCTCCGCAATGGATTTGGGTAGCACGTTCGTATTACAAAAAAGGAAGTCCGGAAATGAGACGGGCCGCACATCTTGCACGCGTAAAAAACTGGCATGATGCAACAGACATCTGGAATAAACAATCTACTTCTTCCGATCCGAAAATTGCTTCGCGCGCGAGTTACAATCTTGCATTATCCGCCGAACAGGATGGCCAGCTTGATCTCGCCATTCAGTGGGCAGAGCGTGCGCAAACAATGGGAGATAAATGCGCGGGACGTTACATTGCTATTCTCAATCAGCGCAAAGCCGATATTGATAAACTGAATGAACAAATGAAAGGGAAAAAACAGTAGCCGGTTGTTAGCGGCAGCAGCAGTGAGCAGGGTTCAGTAAAAAAAAAGTAACCGACAACTGACGACCGACAACTGACAACTGTACCTTTGTAGCCGATGTATAAATTTTTTCTCCGGCCTTTTTTCTTCCTCTTCGATCCGGAGAAAATTCACCACTTCGTTTTTACTTCCATTAAATTCTGTTTCTGCATTCCCGGAGTGCCGGCTATTTTCCGCGCTTTTTACAATTTCAAAGATCCGCGGCTCGAAGTAAAATTATTCGGAATGACTTTTCCGAATCCCGTTGGACTCGCTGCCGGATTTGACAAGGATGCAAAATTGTTTGATGAACTTGGCCAGCTTGGTTTTGGTTTTATTGAAATAGGAACGGTGACTCCGTTGGCACAGGAAGGAAATCCTAAGCCGAGAATGTTTCGTTTGAAAAAAGATGAGGGATTGATCAATAGAATGGGATTCAATAATGAAGGAGCTGCTGCTGCTGCTGCGCGATTGAAAAAAAGAAAAACAAAAATTGTCATTGGAGGAAATATCGGGAAGAATAAATTGACGCCGAATGAAAATGCAGGCGATGATTATGAAAAATGTTTTGAAGAGCTTTTTCCTGTTGTTGATTTTTTTGTGGTGAATGTAAGTTCGCCGAATACACCGGGTTTGCGTGAATTGCAGGAGAAAGGCCCGCTGAAAGAATTGTTGATGCGTTTGAAAAAACTTAATTCGGTAAAACCAAAACAAAAAGCAATTCTGCTGAAGATCGCGCCCGATCTTACGAATGAACAACTCGACGACATCATTGAAATTGTAAGAGAAACAAAAATTGATGGAGTAGTGGCAACGAACACAACAATCTCGCGCGAAGGACTCCAAACTCCAAACTCCAAACTCGAAACAATTGGAGCGGGTGGACTCAGCGGAAAACCATTGGGAAAAAGATCGACTGAAGTCATAAAATATCTTTCAGAGAAATCCAACAAAGCATTTCCGATCATAGGAGTTGGTGGAATTAATTCTGCGGAAGATGCGATCGAAAAATTAGAAGCGGGAGCGAGTCTCGTCCAGGTGTACACCGGATTTATTTACCAGGGGCCGGGAATTGCGAAGAAGATATGTAAGGAGATCGTTAGAAGAAAAGGAAATTAATTTCTGCAGTGTAACAGTTTGAAGTGGTGTCGGGCGTTACACCCGACACAGGCATGCGCGAGAGTTCAAACTGTGAGACTGCAAGCTTTAGGTGATGGAATGGATTGAATGATGCGGAGAAGACTTTTTACATTGGCACAATTCAAATTCTGCTTGCCCCCGATCGTATCAACCAAAAGGGTAGGTACAATTTGTACCCATCCTTTAGCAATCTCCTCGTCGCGTTCACGCATCCGCTTGATGTATTGTTTTGGGTCAGCGCTATCTGTGAGGATAAGGATCACGTCTTCTACAACGAAATACCATTTTTCATCTTCTGGATTCCAAACCGATCTTACCTGTTTGCTTTCGAATAATTTAATACTGCTCATGTTCGTTTATAAATAATGTTCTCCGCAAGTTTAAATCAATTTTCGAAAGTTGTCTAATGATTTCGGATAATGCTATTTCTTTTAGCTGGATGAAATGAAAATAAATCATTTGGCCCGCAAAGTAGGCCGGGAATTGCGAAGAAGATATGCAAGGAGATCGTGAGAAGAAATCATTGATTTTTCGTTATTGACATTCGCTTTGCTTTTGCTTAAATTTGATTTCACCTTTTTCCCATGAAAAAACTTCTCCTTCCGTTTATCGCAATATTTCTTCCGGCAATTTTTTCTGCACAAACCAATTTCGTTTGCACAACTCCGGTTGCGGAACAAATTATGCTCGGCAATTACAATCCGGCAATGTATGCACCATCAGTTGTCATCGATCAGCCGTCCGTAATCTCGCAGGGAATTCTTGCCAATGTTTCTCCCGATTCCTTGAAGAGTTATATTCTTCAACTCGCTGCTTTTAAAAACAGGAACACCGGATCAGATACAACAGCTTCTAATTTCGGAATCGGTGCCGCGCGCAGGTGGGCGTATGGAAAATTTTCGCAGTTCAGTTCTGCCAATGAAAATCGTTTAATCCCTTCCTATCTGCAATTCAACCTGCAGATCTGCACGATGGGCCAGCATCGTGAAGCGTTTGCTGTTCTTCCCGGATCAGATACGACAGACAAACACATTATGATCATCGAAGGGCACATGGATAGCCGCTGCGAAGGATTGTGCGATTCACTTTGCACGGCCGAGGGTGTGGAAGACAATGCGAGTGGGAGTGCGCTCGTGCTCGAACTCGCGCGTGTGATGAGCAAATATTATTTTCATCACACGATCGTTTTCATCATTACCATTGGAGAAGAACAAGGATTGTACGGCGCAGAAGCATTTGCCGATTACACACAACAAAAAGGAATTTTAATTAAAGCTGTTCAGAATAATGATGTGATCGGCGGAATTATCTGCGGGCAAACATCTTCTCCGCCAAGCTGTCCGGGATTGAATGACATCGATTCTGTTGGTGTTCGTTTATTTTCGCTCGGTGCTTACAATTCTGCGCACAAACAATATTCGCGTTACATAAAATTAGAATACAAAGAAATGATTCGTCCTTCATTGACATGGGGAACAGATATCCGCATCATGTCGCCCGAAGACAGGACGGGCAGAGGAGGAGATCATCAGCCATTCCGCCAGCATTCTTACACGGCCATGCGTTTCACTTCTGCGAATGAACACGGTGATGCAAATGTGGTGGATACTGCTTATCACGATCGGCAGCATACGACGCGGGATACGCTGGGTGTGGATACGAACAGTGATCTTGTCATTGATAGTTTTTTTGTTGACTTCCGTTATCTCGCAAGAAATGCAGTGATCAATGGAAATGCTGCGGCAATGGCGGCAATGAGCCCGAAGTCTCCCGATTTTATTCTTTCTACTTACGACAGCAATCTTGTCATTCACGTTACTCAGCAAACTCAATATCAAACTTATCGCGTGGGTGTGCGCACGACCACGAATGATTGGGATTCCGTTTACACATTTTCCGGAACGCTCATTGATACGATCAATGTTCCGCCGGCAACGATGTATTATGTAAGCATAGCATCGGTGGATTCACTGGGAATAGAAAGTATTTTTTCGCGCGAATACATGACAACTCCATTGGGAATCGAAGACTATTTAAAAGTAATGCCGGGGATTGAATTATTGCAGAATCATCCGAATCCATTCGATGAAGCGACGTACATCCAGTTCAATGTGAATGAAATTCCTGCTTACAAACATGCTTCAGTAAAAATTATTTCTACCGACGGAAAGCTGGTTAAGGAAATTCCCGTTCAGTTGCAGATGGGAAATAATGAAGTGTTGTATGAACATGGTTATGGTGCAACCGGAATTTATTTTTATTCGCTGGTCATAGATGGAAAAGTAATCGGGACGAAGGAGATGGTGTTTGCGAATTGAGATTATTACTACGATTGTTCAACGAATCCCAACACTTGTTGAAAGTTCATATCCTCTGGTAATGAGAAACGTAATTTTCTCTTATGAAAACCGGGAAACGGAAGAATAGTATTTCACTTTTTCAGATCTGCCTCGTTGGTATTGTGCTTTTTATTTATTCTCTTCTTGCCGATCAGTGTTTCCCTTCCGCAAAAGATATTCAGGTTGAAAAGGATTCTCTTGCTGCCGTTGCAGAAATGGATTCTATTCTCGAAGTGTGCAGAATTGATTCGATAAAAGACGCTGAGCAACTTGATTCGATGAATGAGATCGTCCCTGCTTTGCAAAAATTTGACAACTCACTTGGTTTTCCGCGATGGTCAGAAGAATATCTCGATTCCTTTCTTCGCGCCGATACATTTGATCTCGAGCGGTACAAGGATCGTTTTCGTCATCCTAAATCCGGCAAATTTCAATTGTATCCAGATGAACTTGATGTTTCAGATCTTGTGGAGATGAATTGGGATGACTACTACCGGATCTTTCAGAAACGGATCACCTACGAGAATGATTCGAAAGGAAAATACTATTTCTATTCTATTGAGGATACATCGGCGCGTGCCTACGATGTTTTCACGATCCTGCATTGCGTAAATGATGAAGAATCCGATCTGGAAATTATTTTCATGGGAAAGAAGGGAAAAATTGCAGATGAATTCCTTGTCTCGGGATTTTCATCTGATATGGCAGATGAAGAAGATGGGGGAAATGTTTCCATCACTACTTCTTCTTTCATCTCAAAAACAAGAATGATCAGCGATACGTGGTACAACCAACCGATGAATCATTACGACACGGTTTACGATGCATCCGGAAGAATAGTCAGGACAGACATTGTCCATTACCAATTCAAATTTGCAATAACGACCGAAGGAAAAGTCATCCAGCAGTCAATGACAACAAATGACAAGATGTTACCCTATTTCACTGAAAAGGAGCGAGCATTTTTTCATTCCCCACCCGAAATGAAGTACTACTGATCAGATCAAAGAAGCTTCCATCGTGATCGGCATATTCAGTGATTTCGAAACCGGGCAAGTTGCTTTTGCTTCTTCCGCCGCTTTCTGAAATGCTTCTGCACTTATTCCCGGAACTTTTGCTTTGCAAACAAGATGAGAGAATTCGATCATGCCGTTCGCCAGTTGATTCTCGCAAAATGTTTCGATCGATTCTGGAGGAAATCCTGCAGCGCCTATAACGAAAGCGAGTTTCATGGAGAAACATCCTGCATGTGCCGCTGCAATAAGTTCTTCAGGATTTGTTCCAACACCATCTTCAAATCGTGATTTATAGGAATATTGCGCGTTGCTGAGTGTAGTACTTCCGGTAGAAAGTTTTCCGCTTCCTTCTTTTCCGGTTCCGAGCCAAACGGCTGTTGCACTTCTTTTCATGGTGTTAGTTTTAATGCTTTTGTGTTGTATAAAATTAGCCTATTTCATCTCAGTTATGGAAGATAATTTTAATAGTTCATAGCTTGGTTAGGTAGAGAACAACAAAGAAATAATTCAGGAATTCAAATATCTTGCAACGATCAAGTTGAATGAATAAACTGTAACGACCCAATGATCTCTTCAAATTTCCTACCTTAGTGTTATGAATTCGTTAATGTCACGCATCAGTTTGAACTCGGAAGTTTGCAACGGACAACCGACAATTCGCAATATGAGATTCACCGTATCTCAAATGCTCGAATTACTTGCTGGAGGAATGACTGCAAATGAAATTCTTGCAGATTATTCCTACATCGAGCAGGATGATATCAATGCTTGCCTGTTATATGCTTCTTATATGGCAAAGACTAAAAGTGTTCTTCCTTTAGCCAGCTAAATACGTCGATTTTGAAATTCATTGTCGACACGCAACTTCCACCTTCCTTATCCACTTTTCTTAAGAATCGTGGGCACGACTGTGTTCACACCACTGACTTTCCCGAAGGTCAGCTAATGAAAGATGAGCAGATTCGCAAATTAGCATTTGAACAAGACCGAATAATCATCACGAAGGATTCAGATTTTTTTGATCATTTCATTGTCAAAGGAGCACCTCCAAAAGTTCTACTTATTGAACTTGGAAATGTTGGAAACAAAACACTCCTTTCTGTGATTAGCGCGAATCTCGATGCAATCATTCAGACATATGAAAAAAGTTCATCTTCGCTGATCATACTTCAGGAGAAAAATCTTCTCGCATATTAATATGGTTCCTGATTCAAAACTTCAACTTATAGAATGCCCGCGTGATGCCATGCAGGGCATTCATGAATTTATTCCTACAGAAAAAAAAATTTTCTATATCAATTCCATTCTCAAATGCGGATTTGATACCGTTGACTTCGGAAGTTTTGTTTCGCCGAAAGCCATTCCGCAATTGCGCGACACCGAAGAAGTCCTTTCGAAACTCGAACCCCGAAACTCTAAACTGCTTTCTATTATTGCAAACGTACGTGGGGCAGAAGATGCAGTGAAGTTCGAACAGATATCTTACCTCGGTTACCCATTTTCTGTTTCAGAAACTTTTCAATTGAGAAATACCAATGCGACGATCGGGCAATCATTGACAAGAGTGGAGGAGATTCAGCAATTGTGTGTGAAGAAAAATAAAAAACTCGTCGTCTATATTTCTATGGCATTCGGAAATCCGTATGGCGATCCGTGGAGTGCAGAAGTTGTAATTGCGTGGACAAAAAAATTATCCGCAATGGGAATTGAGATCATTGCCTTGGCTGATACTATTGGCGTTTCAAATCCTGAAAACATAAATTATTTATTCTCGAATATCATTCCCGAATTTCCAAAACTCACCATAGGCGCGCACTTACACACTACGCCCGACTCGTGGAAAGAAAAAATGGAAGCAGCCTGGAAAGCAGGATGCAAACGTTTTGATTCTGCAATAAAAGGTTTTGGCGGTTGTCCAATGGCGACTGATAAACTCACCGGCAATATGCCAACGGAAAAAGTGCTGGAATTTTTTACTGAGAAAAATATTAATACAGGAATTGAAATGAAAAATTTCGGAGCGGCTATGGAAGAAGCAGGAAAAGTTTTTTCAGCGGAGTGATGCTCACTCATCGGCGTTCACATCCCAGTCGGAAATTTTATCAGTCGCAACATTATAAAAGGCGTACCAGAAATTTGCGCCACCGCCGTCCACTGTAAAATGTGGGTTCTTCACCTGGTCATCACCAATTCCGGTCATCGGCATGAATGCCTCAATACTGATGATCTTTTCTCCTCTGTAATTTTTGTAAGCCATGTAGCGCCGCAGGTATTTTGAAAGATTCCTGATGACAAATTCCTTGTTGCTGATATTCCTGCTCATCATCATGGAGTCGTGAGAATTAATATCGCAGGCAATAAAATAAGAATTCGCAAGCGCTGTATCGCGCACCAGTGCTTTTTCCAGCATGATTATTTCATTGCGATCAATGGAAGCTGAGCTGTCACCGTATTCGATCTTCGAATCAACAATGAATCCCTTGAACCCGGTTCCGCTGATTTCCTCATCCTGCTTACAGGAAAAAAAAAACGCGAGGAAAAAATATATGGAAAGGAGAAATTTCATTTAAAAAAAATCCCGGCTCTTAACCGGGATATATTTTTTTGTTTCATCAAATCATCTGTTACCGAGATCTTCAAAGCTCACATCATTGCTCACAGGATTCTGGGCCTGCGAATTATCAATGTTGTGATTCACCTCCGTGTTATTATGATCAGCATGGCCGTTATGGTTGTGATGCTGTTGTGGAGGCCCACCCGGATTATTCTCACGGATAAAGTTGATCACTTCCATGAGTCCGTCAGCGAATTTTTCAAAATCTTCTTTGTAAAGAAAAAGTTTATGCTTTTCATAATGGAAGCGCCCATCATCTCCGAAACGTTTTTTACTCTCGGTAATGGTCAGGTAGTAATCGTTGCCCTTCGTCGCCTTTACGTCGAAGAAATAGGTGCGTTTGCCCGCCTTAACAGGACGTGAAAAAATCTCCTGTTGATCGTTGTACCTATGGTCCGTGTTTCCGTCTTGGTTCATGCTATTTGTTAGGTGGTATCTAACAAAAATAGAAAAAAAAAGGATAAATAATTTAGGTTATTCGTTTTCAGGCAACTATTGCATTGCTTTTGAAGCATTGTCTATCGGCCGCCCTACTACCATTAACTTAATAATTATACTTAAAAATCTAATTTATAGTATTTTATGTATTATTAATTAATGAAACAGATCAATATTGTTTTTTTGAAGGAAACCGTCAGAAACTTGTACTTACATTGAATTCAGGGAATCCTGATGCCCCATAAAAGTAAAATCCAAAATCAGTTCTTCTCTTTCAATTCCTCAACCTGTTTTCGATAAAGTTCGGCGTAAATGCCTTTTTTCTCAATGAGCGAATCATGATCGCCCTGCTCAATGATCTTTCCCTGGTCAAGAACAATTATTTTATCGCATTGCCGCACACTCGAAACGCGATGGCTGATAATGACCGTCGATCTTCCTTTCATTATTTTCGAAAGATTGCCCAGTATCTCATCTTCTGTTTCAGTATCAACAGCAGAAAGACAATCGTCAAATATGAGAATGCGTGGTTTTTTCAGGATTGCCCTTGCAATGGAAATACGCTGCTGTTGTCCGCCGGATAATGTTACGCCACGTTCACCCACCATTGTATTGAATCCATCAGGGAATTCCATGATATTGGAATAAACGGCCGCGTCCCTTGCAGCTTTTTCAATAACCGGCTTCTGCCCCTCATTTTTTTCAGTGTCCGAATTGTTCAGATCATGAGCGCTGAATGCAATATTGTCGGCAATGGTTTCAGAAAAAAGAAAAACTTCCTGAGGCACATATCCTGTTTTATCACGCAACTCATCCAGGTTTATTTCGCGGATATCTTTATCATCAATTAATATTTTTCCGTTCGAAACATCGAAAAGCCGCAAGAGTAAATGTGCGATCGTCGATTTACCGGCGCCGGTTCTGCCAATGAAAGCGACCGATTCTCCGGGCTCGATGACGAATGAAATATTTTTCAGTGCTTGTGTTTTACTGTGTTCATATTCGAATGAAACATTCCTGAATTCAATTTTTCCTTCGAGATGAAGTGGCGCTGTTGATGGATTGGTAATGCCCGGTTTCGTTTTCAGAAATTCATTGATGCGTTCCTGCGATGCTGCTGCGCGCTGCACGAGAGATGTTACCCATCCGAGAGAAGCGATGGGCCAGGTGAGGCGCATCACGTAAAGTACAAATGAATTAATAGTTCCCGGAGTTGCTTTTCCATCTATAACCTGCCATCCTCCAACAAAAATCGTGAGAATGATACTTGCACCAATGAGCACCATCATGAACGGCTGAAAAAGAGATTCGGTTTTTGCAAGCGACATATTTAGTTTTCGATAATCGGCAGAGGCAGTATCGAATCGTTGCTGCATGGTTTCTTCCCTTGCAAATGCTTTAACTACCCGTATCCCTGAAAATGTTTCCTGTGCATAAGTGGTAATGAGTGAAAGTTGCCGCTGTACACCCAATGATTTTCGGTTGATGAGGTTGCTTACATAATAGATCGAGAAAGCAAGAATCGGAAGCGGAGAAAGTACGAAGAGTGAAAGACGAACATCTTTGCTAAACATGAAATAGATCGTGATGATCACCGTAATGATCGTGGTGGTCGCATACATCACGGCCGGGCCTATGTACATGCGCACGCGACTCACATCTTCACTGATGCGGTTCATCAGGTCGCCGGTATTATTCTGCTTGTAAAATGACTGATCGAGATCCTGGTAATGTGCAAAAATCTCATTCTTCATATCATACTCAATGAGCCGCGACATGACAATGATCGTTTGCCGGTTGAGAAAAAGAAAAAAACCGTAAGCAAGTGTGTAAAGGATTATTTCTGCGCCGTATAAAAAAAGAACGTGAAAAGTTTTATCCCTGTCGAAGTGATGTGTCATTGCGGTCCTCGCAAAATCAAGTCCCCTTCCGAGAAAATCAACCGAGCTCGTAATAAAAAATGTGGAGAGAGAAATAAAAATTATCCCGGAAAAAAATCTCAACCGGTAGCGCCAGAAAAATTTATTCAGATAACCTAATGATCGCACAGAATTTATTGATTGAACAGGATTGTTACGAAATGAAAAACAGCTACTTTTGTCGGCCTTGCATTAATTTGAATGCGGGATGCAAAGTTAGATATTTTGATTCCTGTAAATTCTTCAATCAAAAAACATGCTGACAGTGAACGACACTAAACCCCAGACCAATACCGGCGGACCACTCGGACAAATGTCCGTGTTCGATCATGAACAGGTTGTTTTCTGCAATGATAATACTACCGGCCTCCGTTCTATAATCGGAATTCACAGCACTGTTCTCGGCCCCGCAC
This sequence comes from Bacteroidota bacterium, assembly GCA_016194975.1. NCBI lineage: Bacteria > Pseudomonadati > Bacteroidota > Bacteroidota bacterium. Next base: position 96,285 of record JACQAM010000006.1, on the reverse strand, counting down.
TCGGCGGCACGCGCATGTGGGCGTACGCCTCCGAAGCGGAAGCGCTTACAGATGTGTTGCGGCTGTCGCGCGGAATGACGTACAAAGCTGCAGTAGCAGGATTGAATCTCGGGGGAGGAAAAGCGGTGATCATCGGCGATTCAAGAAAAGATAAAAGTGAAGCGCTCATGCGCCGGTTCGGAAAATTCGTGGATTCACTCGGCGGAAAATATATTACTGCAGAAGATGTAGGCATCAGTTCCCGCGATATGGAGTATGTGCACATGGAAACAAAACATGTTACCGGTATTCCTCCTGCACTCGGCGGAAGCGGCGATCCTTCTCCTGTTACAGCTTACGGAGTTTATATGGGAATGAAAGCTTCTGCAAAAGAGCGATGGGGAAATGATTCTCTTTCCGGGAAAAAAATCGGAGTGCAGGGAGTAGGGCATGTGGGATCGAATCTTGTCGATCATCTTGTGAAAGAAGGAGCGAAAGTTTTCATCACAGATATTTTCGAAGATCGCGTTGCGGAAATAAAAAAGAAACACGCATCAGTTGAAATTGTTTCCGGCGATAAAATCTATGATCTCGATATTGATATTTATGCGCCCTGCGCTCTCGGTGCCACCGTTAATAACGAAACACTTTCACGTTTGAAATGTTCTATCATCTGCGGGGCCGCCAATAATCAACTTGCCGATGAGAATGTTCACGGAAAGATCGTGATGGAAAAAGGAATTCTCTATGCACCCGATTTTGTGGTGAACGCCGGCGGACTAATCAATGTTTATTCCGAAGTTGCAGGTTATGGAAAAGAATATTCCATGGCGCAGGCAAGTGATATTTACAAAACAACATCCGACATTTTCATGATGTCGAAAAAAGAAAATATTCCAACCTTTCTTGCTGCGAATAAAACGGCAGAAGCAAGGATAAAAGCCATTGCGCACAACCGGACAAAACGCTGAAATTTAAAAGCGACGTTCTTTAATTTATGCTGAACAGGAGGTATTTGCGGATCAAGGTAATGCAGTCACTGTATGGATTTTTCCAGTCAGAAGATGATGACATGGCCAAAGGAGAACGGGAATTACTCAGGAGCATCGATCGCACGTACGAACTTTATCTTTATCTCCTGCTTCTTCCGGTTGAACTTCTTCGCGTGGCACAGAATAAGATAGAGATCGGTAAAAACAAACATTTGCCTACTGCCGAAGATCTTTCTCCCAATCTCCGTTTTCTGAATAACCGCGTCATTGATCAGTTGGGTAATAATTCAGATCTCAAGCGGGAAGCTGGCGCACGTAAACTCACCTGGCAAACTGAATCTGAAATTAACATACTGAAAAAATTATGGGAGGAAATTTCCGGTTCTGATGAATACAAAAAATACATGTCATCCGGTGGAGGTTCTTATTCGGCCGACCAGGAATTTCTTCTCGAAGTTTTTAAAAAATTCATTGCCGACAGTGAAGATTTCGAACATTTCATTGAAGAAAAAAATATGCACTGGCCGGGCGATATGAATATGTGCGTTGCTCCCACAGTCATCCGAACTTTTGAGAATTGCAATGAAATAAAAGAACCGGCATTGTCGCCGTTGTTCAAAGATGTGGAAGAGGATAAACAATTTGTGCTCGATCTTTTCCGTAAAACAATAATGGGAAACGGAGCCAGTCAGCAACTCATTTCAGAAAAAACAAAAAACTGGGAAGTGGAACGCATTGCATTGATGGATGTGATCCTTATGAAAATGGCCATTACCGAATTGCTCCATTTCACCAGTGTCCCTGTGAAAGTTACACTGAACGAATACATTGAAATTTCCAAAACGTACAGCACACCTAAATCAAAACAATTTATAAATGGTATCCTGGATAAACTTGTTGCTGATTTCCGGAAAGAGGATACGATGAAAAAAACCGGGCGTGGACTCATTGAATGAAAATACCGGTTGAGGTTTGTAACAACTATTTGCAAAATACTCCCCGTGCATTGGGCAAACTGCTTTACTTTTGTTGGAACAAAAAAATGATCATGAATAAGCACCACATTATCCGTCTCTCCGCTATTGCGATCCTTGCTTTCGCATTGGCTTCCTGCGCTCCGAAAAAACCAGATGAAGTTTCTACCGATATGGTTGACATCAGCGCGAACGCAAGCGGAAATTCTCCTTCAGGAAAAGCGCCGGTCATGAAATTTGAAGTTGAAAAATATGATTTCGGAAAAATTTCGCAGGGCGAACGCGTTAGCTATGCGTTTAAATTCAAAAATGTCGGCGGCAGCGATCTCCTTATTTCCGAAGCGCACGGAAGCTGCGGCTGCACTGTTCCCGATTACCCGAGAAAACCTATTCCTCCCGGAGCAGAAGGTGTGGTGAATGTGGAATTCAATTCACAGGGGAAAAGCGGGCCGCAGGAAAAAACAGTAGCCATTACCACCAATTGCGAACCGAATACAAAAGTCATCACCATCACCGCAGACGTTCTTACTACACAGAAATAATTTTTAAAAAAAAACTACATGTCACTTCACACTCTTCTTCTTCAAGGAGCAAAAACAACCACCACCACAGCGCCATCGGGCGGCATCAGCCCCGGAATGCTCAACATTCTTATGATTGGCCTGCTCGTTGTGGTTTTCTATTTTTTCATTCTTGGCCCACAACGTAAAAAACAAAAAGAGCAAACTAATTTTCTCGGTGAGATCGGGAAAGGAACAAAGATCGTTACCATTGGCGGCATCGTTGGAAAAGTGATCGAAGTGCGCTCTAAAACTTTCGTGATCGAAGTGGAGAATGGCGGACGATTGCAGATCCTCAAGAGCGCTGTTTCCCTCGATAATTCAAAAGCGATCAACAGTCCTGATAACGACGAGAAAAAAGAAAAGCTCGAAGAACTGAAAGCCTGAGTTTAAAAAAATCGTGAATTCCTTCGGAGGGTCTGGTATCAAAACTGTTGTGAAAGCGGTGAGAAATAAGATCAACGAAGGAATTTTTATTTTTATTCATCCGTGAAAATAAATTGAAAAAATAAAAAAGCAGTTGGAAGAAAAGGACGACATACTGGGAAAAACAAGATCACTCCGGCCTTTATCCAACAGGAGGATCATTAATTTCCTCGGTTGTATTTTTCTCGCATCAGTTTTCTGGCTGCTTCACCAGCTTTCCAAAGAGTACACTCTTTTTCTCAAAGTTCCTGTCACTTATGTGAACACGACCAACAAAGATCTTGTCCCGGTCGATCTGCCCGATTCACTCGATGCTGAAGTTTCCGGTTCCGGTTTTACCATCTTCGCGAACGAATGGACGCACGTGCTCAACCCGCTCGAACTCGACATGCGTAATGCGCGCTCCATCAGCGACGGAAATTTTTCGCTCGCAACAAATTCTCACCCGGAAAGAATCGAAGGCGCACTTGGCCACGGTTTCCGTATCATCAAGATCATGCCCGACAGTATCATCATCAGTTTTTCCGGCAAGAATGAAAAAAGAGTTCCCGTGCGGCCGAAAGTCACTGTGCAGTGCGCAGCTTCTTTCCGTGTTGGCGACAGCGCTTTCACCGATCCGCAATTTGTTCTCGTAAGCGGGGCAGAGGTGCTGCTCAATAAAATTAATTACGTCGAGACGGAATCGCGTTATTATTCTTCACTCGATCGTTCAGTGAATGAAACGGTGAAACTTGTTCTTCCTCCCGAACTCAGCCAGGTTTCGCTCGTGCCGAAAGAAGTGCAGTTGAAAATAAATGTGGACCGGTTTACGGAAGAGAAAGTGGAAGTTCCCATCGAGCAGATCAATGTTCCTTCGAATGTTACCTGGCGCACTTTCCCCGATAAAGCTGAAGTTATTTTTCTTGTTCCTGTTTCGCAATTCTCATCGGTGAAACCGGAAATGTTCCGCGTGGTGGCCGACTATTCGAAACTTGATCCTTCGGGCACAACTGTTCATCTCGAAGTGGTAAAGCAACCGGCCATCGCCAGGAATATCAGAATCGTTCCTGATGGAGCAGAATTCATTATTCGCCGCTGAAATGAATTTCCGTTATTCCATACGTTACCTATTCGCCCTGCTGCCGGGAATTCTTGTGCTGCTTGGAAATATTGTAAGTGTGAAATTTGCGATCGCAAATATTATTTGGGCAATGGTGATTCTTCCCTGTGCAGACTGGATAAAAAAACCTTCAGAGAATGATCCGCCTGAATTCACAGATAGTTTTTTCCCTGATCTTATTCTTGTCATTTCTTCGTTGCTGCATATTCTTTCGGTTTTTGCTTTGCTGAAGATGGCGGTTCATCCACAAAATATTTTTTCGCTTATCACCTGTGCGCTCTCGACAGGATTGAATACCGGTGTGGCAGGATTCATTTGTGCACACGAACTTGTTCACCGCAAATATTTTTATGCGCGCATGCTCGGGCAGGTGAATCTTTTTCTCGGAAGTTATATGCATTTTTATATTGAGCATATTCACGGTCATCATAAAAATGTAGGAACCAATGCTGATCCTGCTACAGCGCGTTACGGAGAATCCTATTATGATTTTCTCACACGGTCTGTTCCTTTTCAGTGGTGGCATTCCTTGCAGCTCGAAGTGAAACGCCTGGAGAAAGAAGGAAATGAATTCACTTACGGGCTTTCGAATTACGTGGTAACAACAACTGCGCTTGAACTGCTCATGTTTGTTGCTGTAGGAGTGATCCTCGGAAAATTCGCTTTGCTTGCTTATGCCATTCAAACTTTATTTGCGATCCATTTTCTGGAATATGTGAGTTACATCGAACATTATGCACTCGTGCGCGGCGAAGAAAAAAAGATCGATGCCATTCATTCCTGGAGAACAGATAAACCCGGAAGCCGGAATTCGCTCTTCGAACTCGTTCGTCATTCTGATCATCATCTTCGTGCATCGAAACCTTATCACACACTCGTATCGCATGCAGGCACGCCTGAACTTCCTTCCGGATATTTCGGAATGTATTACATCGCGCTCTTCCCGAAATGGTGGTTCCGCAAAGTGAATCCGCTTGTGCCGGAAATTTTTAAAAAGAAAATCGCGGAATAGTGGCTGCAACTTTTCCTGAACGTTTTGCTGAAATTGTCGTGGAGCATCCGCGGAAAAATATCTTGGAAGACGGGCATGGAAAATATTCTTCGGAATTTATTTTCAATTCAGCAAGCTTTATCGGTGCGGAACTTTTTTCTCACCGGAAATTCAAAGGAGAACGCATTGCGCTGCTCTGTCCGCCGGGCATAACTTTTACAGCAGGATTACTTGCGGGATGGATGAGCGGTGCTATGGTGGTTCCAATTTGTAAAGAGCACGCTGTTCCCGAAGTAGAATATGTTCTGAAAGATTCGGGCGCTGAAATAATTCTCTGTCATTCTTCGATGCTCGGCCATTTGCCCGGTGGATTGAAGAATATAATAGAACTTGATGAAAAAATATTTTCCGGCAAATTCATTCCTTTCAATTGGGATTATCCGGCTGCCGGCTGCAATGCGCTCATGCTTTACACCAGCGGCACCACCGGGAAACCGAAGGGTGTCGTGCACACGCATGCATCCGTACTCGCGCAGGTTACGTGTCTCGTGCAGGCGTGGGAATGGAATGAAGTCGATTCTATTCTGCATTTTCTTCCATTGCATCACACGCATGGTTTGATCAATAAACTTTTATGTGCTCTTTATTCGGGCGCTCATTGCGAAATGCTTCCGGAGTTTAATGCGGAAAAAGTATGGGCAAAGATCGCGGGAAGAAAATATTCTCTTTTCATGGCGGTGCCCACTATTTATTCCAAATTAATTTCTCATTGGGAAAAATGCGATCCTACTATTCGGGAAAAATATTCCGATGCCTGTCGAAATTTCCGTCTCATGGTTTCCGGTTCGGCAGCGTTGCCTGTTCCTGTTCTTGAAAAATGGAAAAAGATCAGCGGACATTTTTTACTGGAAAGATACGGGATGACGGAAACCGGGATGGTGTTGTCGAATTCTCTTCACGGCAAACGGAAAGCAGGTTGTGTTGGGGTACAACTTCCCGGAATGGATGTTCGGATAAGCGGGGAAGGAACAGAAGGCGAACTTGAAGTGAGAGGCAGGAATCTTTTCAAAGAATACTGGAACCGGCCGGAAGAAACGAAAAAGAGTTTCACGAAAGACGGATGGTTCCGCACAGAAGACATGGTTGTGTTTGAAGACAACGTGTTCCGCATCGCCGGAAGATTATCGACCGACATCATTAAATGCGGTGGCTATAAAATTTCAGCACTGGAGATCGAAAATGTTTTGCTGGAACACGCGGCCATTGAAGAATGCAGTGTGGCTGGCATTGAAGATGAAACGTGGGGAGAGAAAATTGCAGTTGCCCTGAAGCTGCAAACCGGTGAAAAAGAATTTTCGCTGGAAGAACTGCGTGCCTGGGCCAAAGACAAACTTGCCCCGTACAAAATTCCTTCGCTGTTGAAATTTGTTGCAGAAATCCCGAGAAATTCAATGGGAAAAGCGTTGAAGTCAGAAGTGAAAAAGCTGTTTTTGTAAGCGAAAATTCTCTCTTTTTCGTATCTTCGGTACCCCCTTCAAAAACTCCCATGGCCATTCGCTGGCGTTTCATTTCAGGATTTCTTCTTTTTACCACGCTGTTTGTTGTTTTTCAAACCGCTTGTTCAGTTTTTATTTTTCCTGCTCCACAGGTAGAACAACATTTTTCCATTACAGAACCCACTGTTTCACTGGAAAAAAAGATCCCGGATTCCATCGACATCCGCGTTTCCACTTTCCTCGGTAACGAAAAAAGAAATTATTACGGCGACTCTGCAAGTGATAAACTGAATGTGATCTGGAAAACTTTTCTGGGCAAAGGCACAACGATCGTCACCGCAAAAAAAGGAGTAGAGGAGTGGTTCGGTGCGGGATGGACCGGTCAGCCACTCGTGGTGAAAGAAAAAAACAAAACATGGCTCATACAGGGAGCTTTCGATCACAACCTGAAAAAAATTGATGCTGCAACCGGAGAAGTCACCTGGAATTATTCTTTCGATGATATTCTGAAAGGAACAGGAACCATCTGGAAAAACGACAGCGCAAAAGATCCGCAGAACAGGATCGTGATCATGCAGGGAAGCCGCAAAGGTGTGGATGTGGAAATGTGTTCTGGAATTGCAAATAGTTTTCGTGCTGTTTCTTTTTTCACCGGGAAAGAAGTATGGCGCTTCAATGTGAAACATACGGCAAGCTATAGCCGCGATTGTGATGCATCTGCGCTCGTGGTGAATGATACCGCTTACATCGGCCTGGAGAATGGAAAATTCATTTCATTCGATCCGGGAAAAGAAACACAACCTGACGATTCTGTTTTTCATCCGCGCGTTTTTTCAGAAGAGCAACTTTACAATAACGAGGATGCGGCGAAACACGGGGGAAATCTTGTGACGGAAAGTTCTCCTGCGCGCATTGGCGATCACGTGTACATCACTGCGGGCTCCGGGCACGTGTACGGGTATTCGCTCACAAAAAAAATTATTGATTGGGATTTTTACATTGGTTCCGATTTGGATGGAACTCCTGTTGTTACTTCCGACAGTTGCATTCTCATTCCGGTAGAAAAACAATACATCACCGGCAACGGCGGAATTTTCAAACTTGATCCGAAAAAAGATCCTGCACAATGTGTGCAATGGTATTTTCCTACCGGCGATCTTCATTTTGCAGATTGGGAAGGTGGAGTAGTAGGAAGTGTGGCGGTGAATGATTTTTATAACAAAGGAGGCGATGATCATCTTGCTGCATTCACCGGCATCGACGGAGAATTGAATGTGGTGCAATATGATCGCATTGAAAAAGATTCCATGTCCACGGGTCCCGACGGAAAAACAAAATATCCAGTTCCGGTTCTTCGTTATCACAAACATATCGGCTCTTCCATTTCCACTCCTATTTTCGTTCAGGATCATCTTATCGCTGCAGGTTATTCCGGAATTTATTTATTCTCGTACAGTGCCAATGGGAATTTTTTTCCTCTGGATTTTCATCCCGGGATTTTTGAAGCAAGCCCTGTTGCTAATGGAGGAAAAATTTTCATCGCATCGAGAGACGGATATCTTTATTGTTTCGGCGACACGTTGAATAATGCTGTTGCCAATTCAGATGAAAAACAACAAAAAGAAATTGCCGGACTCGTTACGCCTGTTTTCATTGAGAAAAATAAAAAAAGTGCGCGCCCCGAAACGAACGAAGATTATTCACTCATCGCCGGAGTATTCCGCCAGAAATCAAATGCTGATCTCACATTGCGCACATGGCGCACGCGCGGGTATCTCGCAGAACTCGAAAAGAACGGCGACCTGTATTATGTTTCTGTTTCAAAATCATCGTCCGTCGATTCACTTTCTTCGGTAGCCGCAGATGTGCAGGCAAAATTCCACGCTGATACCTGGATCAGGAAATAAATTTTCCTTCATAGAAATCTGTTCAGGTTGGAATAGTTCTGTTGTTGCCGGCAAAATAGAGTACCAATGATTATATTTGGGAATTGAGTATGGCAAAATACTTCCGCATTTTTTTATTCTTTTTTCTTTTTCCTTTTGAGTTGCTGCATGCGCAGGATCTGAAGAATGGTGTTCCTTTTAAAATGAGTGTACGCGGAACTGCAACTGTCCCGCATGGTTTAGCAAATAAAGCGTATCGCCGTAGTTTCACTGGTATTTATGATGTTACTGTAAATTTTTCTTACGCTGTTTTTCACGGTTTCCAAATTGGAATTCAATACGAAACTAACCTTTGGAAGACGGCCGATAATAAAATTCCGGGCATCAATACCTATGCACAAAGTCATCACGGCGGAATTCGCGTTGGTTATGACAGAGTAGTGGGAGATAATTCGGTATGGTACGTGGGTCTCACCATGATGGAAGGGCAGGTGCATTATTACGGACTTTCCATTCTTGCTACGCCCGATCCTGCCATTCTGAAAACGAAATACATTTATAAAATCATCGCTGCAGAAACCGGGGTTTATTTCTATACCGAAGGAAGTTTTGCGATCGGTATCCAGGCCGCTGTAGATCTTACCGATTATCATTTCGATCCGTATCGTCTCTACCTGAACGAACACAAAGCATACATCGCTTCCGATCTCAACGGAAATCTAAACTACCTGAATGTAGGATTCATGGCGGTGTATAGTTTCAGGAAGGAAAAAGCGAAGACGTAAAAAAAAATAGCCCGCCAGTTAATTGGCAGGCTATTTAATTTATTGGTTTTGTTTTATTCTTCTTTCTTATCCGATTTTTTATCCTTCTTCGTTTTCGGTTTTCCTGCAGTGATAGAAATATCTTTTTTCTCTTCGTCATAACCGATCACGACCGAATCACCCTCCGTAATTCCGGATTTGATGATCTCTTCTGCGAGCGGATCCTCTATGAATTTCTGGATCGCGCGTTTGAGCGGGCGGGCGCCATAATTCGCATCGAATCCTTTATCAACGATGAAATCTTTTGCTTTTTCAGTGATGTCCACGTTGTAACCCATTGTTGCAATTCGCGCAATAAGTTTTCCGAGTTCAAGATCAATGATCTTGTGAATGTTGTCGCGTGAAAGTGAATTGAACATTACTACATCATCAATTCTATTGAGAAATTCGGGAGCGAATGCTTTCTTCAGTGCATTTTCAATAATGCCTTTTGCAAAATCATCGGAACTCACCTGCTTAGCTCCGGTACTGAAACCAACTCCTGTTCCGAAATCTTTCAGCTGGCGTGAACCGATGTTGCTCGTCATGATGATGATCGTATTCTTGAAATCAACTTTTCTTCCGAGTGAATCTGTGAGTTGTCCATCGTCAAGCACCTGCAACAAGAGATTGAAAACATCCGGATGTGCTTTTTCAATTTCATCGAGCAGCACCACGGAGTAAGGTTTACGCCGTACTTTTTCTGTGAGTTGTCCGCCTTCTTCGTATCCCACGTAACCGGGAGGCGCGCCTACGAGACGCGACACAGCAAATTTTTCCATGTACTCGCTCATGTCGATGCGGATGAGTGCATCATCATTATCGAAAAGATACCGTGCGAGAATTTTTGCCAATTGCGTTTTTCCAACACCGGTTGGTCCAAGAAAAACAAATGATCCGATGGGTTTGTTAGGATCTTTAAGTCCTGCGCGATTTCTCTGGATGGCTTTCACCACTTTTTTTATCGCTTCACTTTGTCCGATAACTTTTCCCTCGAGTGCTTCGAACATCACAGAAAGTTTATCACTTTCATTCTGAGAAACACGCTGCACCGGAATTCCGGTCATCATGGAAACAACTTCTGCAACATTATCTTCTGTCACTGTTTCGCGATGAGAGCGGCTTTCTTCTTCCCACGCTTTCTTTGCAGCTTCAAGTTGTTCCTGCAACTGGCGCTCACGGTCGCGCAGGCGTGCGGCCTCTTCGTAACGCTGGCTGCGCACCACCTGGTTCTTTTCTTCTTTTACTTTTTCAATTTCCGCTTCCACCTCAAGAATTTTCTTCGGAACTTTTATGTTCGTGATGTGCACGCGCGATCCGGCTTCGTCGAGTGCATCGATCGCTTTATCCGGAAGATGACGATCGGTGATATAACGCGAAGTGAGCGTTACACATGCTTTGATCGCATCATCGGTATAGGAAACGTTATGGTGATCTTCGTATTTCTGTTTGATGTTGTTCAATATCTGGATCGTTTCATCAACCGTTGTGGGTTCAACGATCACTTTCTGAAAACGGCGTTCGAGCGCTCCGTCTTTTTCAATGTACTGGCGGTACTCGTCAAGCGTGGTTGCGCCGATGCATTGAATTTCTCCACGTGCGAGTGCGGGCTTGAACATATTGGAAGCGTCGAGTGAACCGGAAGCTCCGCCTGCGCCGATGATCGTATGAATTTCGTCAATGAAAAGAATTACATCAGGAGATTTTTCGAGTTCATTCATCACAGCTTTCATACGTTCCTCGAATTGTCCGCGGTATTTTGTTCCTGCAACAAGAGCAGCAAGATCAAGAGCAACAACGCGCTTATTGAAAAGCACACGCGAAACTTTTTTCTGAATGATACGCAAAGCAAGTCCTTCGGCAATTGCCGATTTACCAACACCCGGTTCTCCAATGAGAATGGGATTGTTTTTCTTTCTCCGCGAAAGGATCTGCGACACACGTTCAATTTCTTTTTCACGGCCAACGATAGGATCCAGTTTTCCGTCTTCGGCAGATTTGGTAAGATCGCGTCCGAAATTATCAAGCACGGGAGTTTTAGATTTGCTGTCTGCAATTTTTTTCTGACTGGCGCCGAATGCTCCTTCATCTTCTCCTTCATCGTCCGGCGTATTGGGAAATTCAGATTTCGGAGTGGATCCGGAAGATGTTTCATCAGAACTGCCGGCGGCACCATTCTCAATTTCACTTTTCACGGTTTCATAATCCAGGCCGAATTTATTCATCGCTTTTGTTGCCACACTGTCATCATCTTTCAGAATGGAAAGCAGCAGGTGTTCTGTTCCGATTACCGAGCTCTTGAAAATTTTCGCCTCGAGATAAGTGATTTTAAGCGCACGTTCAGCTTGTTTCAGCAATGGAATATTTCCGAGGTTATTAGAATTCTTTTTGGAAGTGCCGGAGGTGATCGATTCAACTTCACGGCGCAACTCTGCAAGATTAACATTCATGCTCTTCAGCAAGTGGACAGCTTTTCCTTCACCTTCGCGGATAATTCCAAGCAGAAGATGTTCTGTTCCGATGTGATCGTGTCCGAGACGCAGCGCTTCCTCCCTGCTATAGGTGATCACATCCTTTACTCGCGGTGAAAATTTAGCTTCCATAACTTTATTTTTTTTGCAAAATGTCCTTGTTGTGAGGATGTACTTAACTATAAAATTACCCATTTTTCAGGGCATTTCAAAAGTAACTACAATCACTCCCGACGAGGGCTTTTCATCTCGTTTTTATTCACGTGAAAATGTTAATAATAAGAGCGTAAATGGCCTCGTTTTTCAAGTGATTTTCGGTACTTTCGGGCTCCTGATTAACACACGTTTTCTCCAATGAATTATGCAAGAAACGTGCTAAACTGAAACAGTGACATTAAGACATGGCTGAAGGCGAAAAGATCATCCCGATCAACATAGAAAATGAAATGAAAACTGCTTACATCGATTATTCGATGTCAGTGATCGTTTCCCGCGCGCTACCGGACGTACGAGATGGATTGAAGCCGGTACACCGCCGCGTTTTATTCGGAATGCTTGACCTGGGCGTGCTTTCCAACAGGCCCTATAAAAAATCGGCGCGTATCGTTGGTGAAGTCCTCGGTAAATATCATCCGCACGGCGATAGTTCAGTTTATGATACCATGGTGCGAATGGCGCAGGAATGGAGTCTGCGTTATCCGCTCGTTGACGGACAGGGAAATTTCGGCTCTGTAGATGGAGATCCTCCGGCAGCGATGCGTTATACCGAAGCGCGACTGAGAAAAATTGCGGAAGAAATGCTTTCCGACATTGAGAAGAATACCGTCGACTTCCGTCCGAATTTCGATGATTCACTTGAGGAGCCAACTGTTCTTCCTTCGAGAATTCCGAATTTATTGGTGAATGGCGCTTCCGGAATTGCTGTAGGAATGGCAACGAATATGCCTCCGCATAATTTATCAGAAGTTATTGACGCCACCATTGCATACATCGACAATCGTGAGATCTCCATTGAGGGATTGATCAAACATGTGAAGGCGCCCGATTTTCCAACCGGTGGAAGTATTTACGGATACAGCGGAGTGAAAGAAGCGTTGGAAACCGGAAGAGGAAAAGTTGTGCTCCGCGCAAAAGCGCATATAGAAACAGAAGGAGGAAAAGAAAAAATTATTGTCACTGAAATTCCATATCTCGTGAACAAATGGCAAATGATCAAAGCAACTGCCGATCTTATCAATGAGAAAAAACTGGAAGGAATTTCCGACTTACGTGACGAATCGGATCGTGATGGAATGCGCGTGGTTTACGATCTTAAAAAAGATTCTATTCCCAATGTAGTTCTCAATAACCTTTACAAGTTCACTGCGCTACAGACTTCGTTCTCGGTAAATAATATTGCGCTCGTCGGAGGACGCCCGTATTTGCTTAATCTCAAACAACTTATCGGACATTATGTCGATTTCCGGCATGAAGTTGTTGTACGCCGAACAAAATACGATCTCGAACAGGCAGAAAAACGTGCCCATATCCTACAGGGTTATCTCATTGCACTCGATCATCTTGATGAAGTGATCCGCATCATCCGCGAATCTTCAACACCGAATGAAGCGAAAGAAAAATTAATGAGCAGTTTCAGTCTTTCCGATATTCAGTCGGCTGCTATTCTCGAATTGCGTTTGCGGGTACTCACCGGGTTGGAGCGCGATAAGATTCGCGAAGAATTTGATGACCTGATGAAACTTATTTCATTCCTGAAAGAAGTGCTGGAAGATGAAACGCTGCGAATGGAAATTATCAAAGATGAATTGCGCGAAATAAAAACAAAGTACGGCGACGAGCGAAGAACCGAAATTATTTACACCGCAGGCGAACAACGCATAGAAGATCTCATCGTGGATGAAGATGTAGTGGTGACCATTTCTCACATGGGTTACATCAAACGCACGCCGCTTTCGGATTACAGAGCGCAGAATAGGGGAGGACGTGGTTCAAGAGGATCGGCAACGCGTGATGAAGATTTTGTTGAACATCTTTTCGTTGCCAACACGCACGGCTATCTTTTATTCTTCACCGAACAGGGACGCTGCTTCTGGTTGCGCGCTTATGAAATTCCGGAAGGAAATAAAACTTCGAAGGGAAGAGCGATCCAGAATCTGCTCAGTCTCCCGAGTGCCGATAAGATCCGCGCCTATATTCTCGTGAAAAATCTTTCGGAAGAAGAATACATCAAAAATAATTTCATTGTTCTCTGCACGAAAAAAGGCACAGTGAAGAAAACGGTGCTCGAAGCATATTCGCGCCCGCGTGCTAACGGCATCAACGCCATCAACGTGCGCGATGGAGATACTTTACTGGAAGCAATCCTGGTGAACAACGATGATCAGCTAATGATCGCATCACGAATGGGAAAAGTGGTTCGCTTCAGTCAATCCGTAATGCGCGGCGAAGAAAAAGTGATCACGCTTCGTGCGATGGGAAGAAATGCTTCCGGCGTTCGCGCTATAAAACTTGCCGGAGAAAAAGATGAAGTAATCGGAATGATCTCCATGCCTCCGGCAAATCGTCCGGCTGTACTTGTTGTTTCTGAAAAAGGTTATGGAAAACGTTCGGATGTGGATAATTACCGCGAAACACGCCGTGGTGGAAAAGGAGTGAAGACGATCAACATCACGGAAAAAACCGGCGTACTCATTTCCATAAAATCAGTGACGGACGAAAATGATCTCATGATCATCTCCACGAATGGAATTGTCATTCGCATGTGCGTTGCTGACCTGCGCGTGATGGGACGCGCTACGCAAGGCGTACGACTGATCACATTGCAGGAGGGAGACAATATCGGCGCAGTGACAGTTGTTGAATCAGATCCTGATGTAGAGCATGTGAAGGTGGATGGAACAGTGGATACTTCTATGGCGGATTCAGCCGATGAACAGGAACCGGAAACAGAAGAATCAACTGACGATGCCGACGATCAGCAGGATGATGATGGCACGGATATTGAAAATGAACGTGAGGATTGAGTTTTATGGAATTCTTTTCATTCAACCGTCATTATAAAAAGAAAATAAAATCAAAATAAAAAACAATGAAACGTTTTTTCGCATTAGCAATTATCTTTTCATTAGGAACTGCAGAAGTAATTGCTCAACCCAACGAAGTGACCAATGCGTGGTCTGCTTTGAATACTTATCGCAAATCAAAAGATCCTTATGATCTCAATAAAGCGAAAGTTGCTATTGATAAAGCAACCATCAATGCAGATACAAAAGACAATGCAAAAACATGGGGTTACCGGGGAAATATTTATCTCGCGCTTTACCAGAAACAACTTTCGGATACAATTGCTGCTCATCCTGAAATTACCGAACCTCCGAAAAAAACTGCTAAAGCATTTTTCGCTTCGCCGGTTGCAAATCTTGTGGAGGCAACAAATTCCTACCTGAAATGTAAAACGCTTGATGCAAAATTGCAGGTGTACCAGGATGATTGTTACGGACCGGGCTTGCGCGATTGTTATAACGATGTGCAGAATGCAGGCATTACACGTTTCAATCACCAGATGTATGCAGAGTCGGAACCGATGTTTGAACTGGCCATTGATATTTCTTCATCATCAAAAATGTTTGACACAGTGAATGTGCACAACGCTGCCGATGCCGCACTCAATTCGAAAATGTATGAACAGGCGCTGAAAAATTTCAAGTTGCTTGCTGCTGCTAATTCCGGCGGAGGAGATACCTGGGCAAAGATCGCTTCGGTGTACAAAGAAATGGGCGACACCGTCAATTACAAACAAACGATCAGTGATGGATTGAAAAAATATCCAGGCAACGGAACATTGCTCGTGGAAGATGTG
Organism: Bacteroidota bacterium; assembly: GCA_016194975.1. Taxonomy (NCBI): domain Bacteria; kingdom Pseudomonadati; phylum Bacteroidota; species Bacteroidota bacterium. Next base: position 80,749 of record JACQAM010000006.1, on the reverse strand, counting down.
AATATGAAAATGAAAGCGGGAAAAGATCAGGAAGCGATCGATGAACTGAGCGCACTCATTGCTCAACGGCCGAATGATGCGCAGTTGAATCTCGTGGTTGGAAATGTTTATGATCGACTGGCGAATCCGAAAAATGCAGATGGAACAGATGCGCCTAAACCAAAAAATTATGAGGAGCTCGTGGATAAAGCAGCAACGTATTACAAAAAAGCAATTGACATTGATCCGAAATCGCTTGAAGCGAATTACAACCTGGGTGTGTTATATTACAACCAGTCAGTAGAGTATTACAACCGCAGCGCATCAACAATTGCAGATGCAGCAAAATATCGTGGTATGTGGGAAAAACCATTGCCTGATGCCGCAAAATATCTTGAAACAGCGCACACGCTCGATCCGAAAGACATGAGTTGCCTGATCGCGCTCAAGAATTGTTATAGCCAGATGAGTGACGATGCAAACTACACGCGCATAAAAGAAGAAATAAAAAAATTACAAGCGAACGGAGGATAAATTCAAGAATTAAAAAATTAGAAAGGACATTGTCAGGGAGACAGTGTCCTTTTTTTTGCGCTTTCTCTTGAACATGATAAGCTACAGGTGACAGAAGAAATGGCTAAAATTTATATTTAACATAACATTAATTATAGGACATAAGCTTACCAATGAAAAGATCTAATATGATGGTCTTATAACTACAGATTGGACGCTTTTACAATATTGTGTATGGCCTCACGGAACTGTGGGAATTCGAACCGGAATCCTTCGCTGAGTAATCGTGCGGGAACAACCCAGCGGCTTTTCAATAAAAGTTCTGTTTCAGTACCAATTAATATTGCGCCGATCGTCAGCATCCAGGTAAACGCCGGCAATCCAAAACTTTTTTTCATTTCTTCGCGGATGATCTTCATCGCGTCCTTGTTGATGTGCACATCCGGCGCTGTGCAATTGTAAATTCCTGTCGCATTTTTATTTTCAACTATCCATTCCATCACACGCGCCATATCGCGCTCGTGTATCCACGTAAATCTTTGCTGTCCGTTTCCGTGGCGTCCGCCCAAACCGAATCGCACAAGATTTTTAAGCCGCGGAAAAACTCCGTCATCCGGTCCGAGCACAATTCCCACACGCAAAGCAACTTTTCTGGTACGCGGAGTTTCCTGTGCGAAAAAAGTTTTTTCCCACGCTTTACAAACTTCCACTGAAAATCCTTTGCCGATCTCACCGGTAGTTTCATCCATTGCGCGATCTTCTGCATGACGATAAATAGTTGCCGAAGCACAATTGATCCACACGCGCGGCGGATTTTTACACTGTGCGATCACTTGCCCTAGAATATTGGTAGCGTTCAGTCTTGAATCCAGGATCTCTTCGCGGTTCTTTTTATTGTAACGGCAATTCACACTTTTCCCGGTGAGATTAATGACGAGATCTGAATTCTCGATTTCATTTTTCCATTCGCCCGCTCTTTTCGCATCCCACGAAACGGTCCTGATATTTTTCCGCTGCGGAATTATTCTTCTCGTCAATATCACGATCTCATCGCATCTATCGCTGAAAAAATCGGCAAGCACGGTTCCCATATAACCGCTGCCGCCGGCTAGAATTATTTTTCTGAATTTATTTTTTTCTTTCATCGGAATGCTTTCATCAGTGTTCCGAAAAACCAATTCTCATCTGCTTTCAGCAGCGCATCCATCGAAGTGTCCATTTTCGAAGCAAATTTGTGAATGCTGTTCACGGTTTCCACGAATCGTTTTCCCTCGGGATCGCCGGCTTTGTATTCCACTTTCTTCAGCGCTTCCAGTTCGCGCACTACGGGACCGATCTCGCGGCGCTTGCGTTCACGCACGATGCGTTTCGCAATTTCCCAGATATCTTTTTCCGCAGTGAAATATTCTATACGTTCTCCGGGCACATGTTCTTTTTTTACCAGCGTCCAGTTGATGAGGTCACGCAGATTCATATTCGCATTTCCCCTCGAGATGTTCAGCGATTCCATCACTTCTTCGGTGGTGATGAGCCGGTCTGTGATGAGCAGCAGCGCATGCACCTGCGCCATAGAACGGTTGATGCCCCATTCGGAACCGAGACGTCCCCAGGTACTGATGAATTGTTTTTTGGCTTCATTGAGTTTCATGTCGCCAAATTACACAAAATTTCTAAACTTTCAGTAATTATTGAAAATATAATTATTTTATTTTATTAGTCCATCCCGATGATGAGTATGCGTTTGGTTTCCACCATGGCCTCGCCGATCGAGAAGCGCACCAGGTATTCGCCGGGAGCAAGCATTCCTTTCATTACTACTTCCGTCCTGTCGCCAACATATCTTTTGTTCAGCATTTGTGAAGCTACGAGCTCCCCTTCTTCATTGTAGATCCGCATCAGTACCGGCGAAGGCGCTGCAGAAAGAAACTCCACATAAAAATCTCCATTACCCGGATTGGGATAAATACTGAAATGATTCATTCCTGCCGAAGCAAATCCTGTGTTTCCCGAGGCCAGAGCAAGAGTGGAATAAGCATTGATCCTCCCCGCTCCTAATTGCCCGGTGTAAGATGAATTCATGGCATCAATGTTATCGCATCCCGATTTTAGAAAATTCTCCGCCTGCGATTCTGTAAATCCGGGATTCACTGCATACTCAAGACTTACAAGTCCGGCAACCAACGGGCAAGCCATGGAAGTTCCGCTCAGGTAACCGTAAGTATTATTTCCTTCCGGTAAAGTGCTGAGTATTCCTGATCCCGGCGACATTACATCAATCCACGAACCGTAATCTGAAAAATAAGAACGTGAATCATCGGGATCAGTAGAGCCGACCGCAATAACATAAGCGTACGCCGCAGGATAAAATACATTCGAAGAATTATCATTACCCGCTGCAGCTACAAGAACAATCCCTCTCGCTTGCGCAGCGCCCACAATATATTGCCACGTGAGCGTTGTGTTGTTGCTGCCGAATGACATGGAAATAATTTTTGCCCCTGCAGACATCGCGTAGTCCACTCCTTCGTACGCAGCAGTAAGCACATCTCCATTAGTGGAGTTGGAAGCGCATTTCACGGAAATGATACTTGACTGGTAACCGATGGACGCAATTCCCATTCCATTATTACTTGTGGCCGAAGCAATTCCTGCGCAATGTGTTCCGTGAATGAAATAACCATTGTTGAGCGTTCCCGGAGGTGGAAGCGGATCATTATCATTATCCGCAACATCGTATCCATGCACATCATCTACATAACCATTGAGATCATCATCAATTCCGTTGCCGGGAATTTCACCGGGATTAGTCCACGCATTTCCAAATAAATCTTCATGCATGTAATCTACCGCGTTATCAACGATTGCGATCTTCACCGCAGCAGATCCGGAAGAGATATCCCATGCCTGTGGTGCATTTATTTTATGCAATCCCCATTGTGTACCCGCATTATAATCATTCGGTGAGTAACTGAGATTATAAAGCGGGGCCTTCTCCGCATATTCAACATAATCGAGAAATGTCATTGCGTTCAGAAGATTATCCACCTGGTTTATATCAGTGAAAAAAAGTTTGTAGATATTCTGTAGCGAAGGATCGGGAGTTTTGAATGCTTTCTCGATGTCGGTGACGTGGTAAGCGCTGATGATCATGGCAAGATCATGCGGAGGATTTGTAAAACTAATCTGGATACTTGCGTTGTCAAAGACTTTGAAATAAATAACCCCGTCCACGTAATCGGGATAAATGGTTTGCGCAAATGTTCCCTGAATGCCTGCGGCGAAAATCATCGCCGCAAAAAAAGCGCGAAAAGTTTTTTTCATGGCTTTGCAGTATTGAAATTTACCGGCAGACTTTTTCTGCCGTCACTTCAATATTACAAATGGAATGAAAGTGTCATTTGTTTTTTTCGATTGCCAGTAACAAAGAGATGATGGGTTGTTGATTTGAAAGGAAATTTTAAAATCACAATTTTTTATACCAATGCCTTTCCTCTGCCGGAATTCCCGTTACTTCTTCCGGCGGTTTTTCCATTATCAATTCCGGCCACAATTTTGTTTTGAATCCTTCGAAATCTTTCGCCCACTCTTTATGCGCATACACGCACACGGGCAAACAGATGCTGCAGTAATTATGTTTTGCAAAATAAGGAAAACATTTTCCGGTGTCCACCATGTAACGGTCGTTTCCCAAATGATCTTTTCCCGCTTCAGGGCTGCGCTCATCGGGAATTGCTTTTGCGGGGCAATAAATTCTGCACGCTTTACAACTATCACAGAATTTTGCAATGCCGGCGTCGATCGGTTTATCAGTTGTCATTTCCAATGAAGTGATCACACTTCCCAGGCGGAACAGCGGCCCCATTTTCGGATGAATGATGGAACCGTGACGGCCGAGCTCGCCGAAACCTGCTTTGAGTGCAAGCGGAATGTGCAGCACATCACTATCACCGAGCGGATGTTCTACACGGCACGCATACCCGAGCGCACGTATGTATTCCGCGAGCGCGATCACAATTTCACCGAGCGATTCGTAAATTCTCAGGCATTCTATTGCGGATTCTTCCGAAGCAACTTTCTGAAAATTTCTCCACAACATTTTTTGCCCGACAACAATCGCATATTTTTCATCGATCATTCTTCCACGATAAATATCCGTTGGTTCGATCGCTGCAATTCCTACTTCATCGGCGCCCAGCATTTTCGCTTTTATTTTTATCATCCGCGCAGCTTCTGTTGAATTCCGGAAAACATAACGATCGTGGGAAATTTCTCCTTCGAATCGCGCATACTGTCCTTCTTTTATATTTTTCAGGATCACATCGGCTTCGGGAATTTTTATGCTCCTCCCTCCTACTGCGGCGTACCACAGATCCCAATTAAAAGCGGGAGGAGAAGTCGGAGATGAATTCATTTTTTTTTATTTGATCGATTACCGGCTGAAAAGATACAGATTCACAGATAAATTTTATCTTGTGGTAAATAGAGTTTATTCCGAATAAGATACTAAATGCGAAACAGGAAACTTTTTGACATTCAAATGAATCAGACTGAGCATCGGGAATACCTTGCAAATGCTCAGTTTTTAATAATGGAGCACTTGCAATCATTGTTATACAACTCTTAATCGATATAAACTCTAATGTTTTCCTATTTCGTCATTTACAAACCTTATGGAATGCTTTCCCAGTTTACGCCGGAAGGAAATAAACCGGCGCTCGGAAGTTTATTTGATTTTCCGAAAGGTTGTTATCCCGTGGGGCGACTCGATTCCGACAGCGAAGGATTATTGATCCTCACCAATGACAAAAAGCTGAATTACGAATTGCTTGATCCCGGGAAAAAACATCTGCGCGAATATTACGTTCAGGTGGATGGAGCGATCACCGATGAAGCAATAGAAAAACTCTGCCATGGAGTGCAGGTAAAATCGGAAGGAAAAAAATACACTACACTTCCCGCAAAAGCAAAACGAATTGATGATCCTTCACTTCCACCGCGCGTTCCCCCGGTTCGTTTCAGAAAAAATATTCCCACTTCATGGATCAGTCTCACTTTGCTCGAAGGAAAAAACCGCCAGGTGCGGCACATGACGGCTGCAGCCGGATTTCCTACCTTGCGATTAGTGCGTGTGCATATTGAAAAACTTTCACTGGGAAAAATGCAGCCCGGCGAAGTGATGGAATACAAAGCAGAAAAAATTTATTCTCTTCTTCAGCTCAGAACAAAAATAGTTTAACCGGATAAAAAATGGTCAGTGAAATAATTCATAATCTCGATTTCAATTTCGCTTATGCGAATAAACTGGTTGAAGATGTTTCTGATGAACAGATGGCGATCAAACCGTCAGCGGGCCTTGATAATCATCCTGCGTTCACACTCGGGCATCTTGTAACCGCATGTGCAAACCTTGTGAATAATCTTACCGGCCAATTCATTCTACCCGATGGATGGAAAGAAATTTTTCAGCGCACAGGCCCCGGCGATCCTTCATTGCCCAACCCGGATGCAAAAGTTTATCCTTCGAAAGCAGAACTACTCCGCGAGTTGAAGATCCAGCATGAACGGTTGATCAGCATCCTCATGAAAATGGATAAGAAAAAACTAAACGAGAATTTTCAGTGGAGATTTTCTTCTTTTCTTCCCACTTATCTCGACCGCATCATGTTTCTCTGTGTAAATCATTATGCGATGCATCTCGGCCAACTTGCTGCGTGGAGAAGAGCAATGGGAATGAAAAGTGCATTGGGAGAATTAAAGTGAAAAACAAATTACAAATTGCAACAAAGCAGAGCGCAGGTCACTGCGATCCCGAATTTATTCGGGAGAAGCAGTCTTGTGCGTTGGTTTCCATAGTTTGTGATTTGCCTGCCCGCCGCAGACAGGGAATTTGTTCCTTTGTTATTACAGGATAACCGTAAACGTAGTTCCTATCCCCTCTATACTGCTGTATTCAATACTTCCATTCAGCTTTTCCACACCTTTTTTCACGAGGTAAAGTCCGAGCCCTGATCCTTTCGATACCTGTGTTCCGCGGAAATACATATCAAAAACTTTTGGCTGAATAGCTTCATTTATGCCGATGCCATTATCGCTGAAAACAAATTTTGTTCCGCTGCCATTTTTAAAAATACTGATCTTCAGGAATGGATCCTCGTTACGTACATCCTGGTATTTTATCGCGTTGCTGATCAGGTTCTGAAAAATGGTTTCAAGAATAACTTTATTGGAAGTGAAATGACCGGGCAGTTGAACGCTGGTACTGATATTGATGCGGGAAAATTCCGGCATGAATTTCAATTCCCCAATAATGTTGGCTATCATTCTTTCAATGTCGATCATTTCTTTCTCGATGTCCACATTTTTAATATGCATCAGTTTCAACAGATCGGTAAGCGTGGAATCGAGCGCTTTGGCTTTCGTGCCTATATAATCGAACATTTTAATTTGTGTTTCATCTTTCGATTCGCGTTTACCAAGAATTACAAGGCCGAGAATGGAAGTCAGCGGTCCTCTCAGATCGTGCGATGCTTTATAAATAAATGTTTCGAGTTCATTATTGGTCGTCTTCAGATCTACTTCCATTTTTTTTCTTTCCGAGATATCCTGCGCAGCCACATAAATAATTTCTTCACCATTCATATTCTGGTAAAAAGTGCTGACAATAACATGAATGATGCGGCCGGCTTTTGATTTCCATTCACGTTCACCGAGAGAGACTTTTTTCCCTTTCAGTGTTTCAGAAATGCGTCCGTCGATATTTTCTTTTGAATGATTTACGAATTCATAAATGTTTACGGAATCAATCTCTTCTTTCGAATAGCCGAGTAATTGTAAAAAAGAAGGATTCGCATAAATGATCCTTTTTGTTTCCGGGTCAACAAAATAAATACTCATCAAAGATTCATTAATAAAAGTGCGCATGCGTTGTTCGCTTTCCGAAAGAGAATCCTGCACTTTTTTTCTATCGGTTACATCATGACACAAACCATGAAGGCCAATAGGTTTTCCATCGGGGCCGAATTCGAACCTGCTTTCCGAATGAATGTGTTTTACTGTTCCGTCCTTATGAACGATGCGATGAAAAAAAGATGCGCCTTTAAATTCGGATTTTGATTTTTTAATTTCCTCTTTCACAAAATCAAGATCATCGGGGTGAATGAACGAAAGCCACGATTCAACAGTGTGTTCGTTTTCTTCCGGTGAAAGTCCGTGAATGCGGCACGCCTCATCTGACCATAGAACTTTTCCTGATGCCAGATTCACTTCCCAACTTCCGATGTGCGAAATCGATTGCGCCTGTTTCAATCGCGATTCACTTTGCCGTAATACAAGATCAGTTTCTTTCAGGTGAGTGATATTGGTTTGCAATCCTATCGATCCGATCACTTTTCCGTTCCGGTCCAGGTAAGGTGAACCATTTATGAGCACCCATATTTTTTTCCCGCTTTTTGTTGTAAGCTGAATTTCGTACTTGCCTGATTTTTTTTCCAGCCGCTCGGCAATTGCTTTTTTCACCTGTTCTTTCTGCTCCGGGGTTGACAGCAAAAGATCACTGGCTCCTTTCCCTTTGAGTTCACCTAATTCATATTCTAAAGTGGTACAAAACATTTTATTTGCATACATGATCCGGTCTTCGTTATTCACGATCAGTATGCCTTCATTCATACTTTCCACGATCTGTCCCCACTGGTGTTTCGGAGAATAATCAAGCAGGTTGAATTTTGTGATTGCTATAAGCGAAGAAATGGAGAATAAAGTAACCAGCGGAGTGGTGATGGGGATATCATCCATTTTCAAAACCATTGGAAAAATAACTTCAGCAATAATTCCTCCGAGCACCGGCAATGTCATTCCGCCTGCAAGCAGAAGCGCCTGCTTTTTCTTCAGCATATCTTTTGGAAGTTTAAAATAAGAAAACCAGAGAATGCTCATCATCAGAAGTGCAGTTACGCTCAGCCAGATAAAAATCGTGTTATCCACCAATGACGGTTCAGGATTTGCGATCCAGTTCCAGGTTGAAGACTTTACTACCCGAAACGAATCAAATCGTGCCATGATGAGCAATTCAAGAAGTACCGGTGGTGTGAAAAGAAAAAAATTAATGACACGCACATTTAATTTTTTGTACAAGCCGGTAAAATACAGCACAAATAAAAGTCCGAATGGAATGGTAAACACCCAGCAGGCAAGTGAGAGCCGGCACCATTCCAAAGCAGTTTCGTGCGAATTGCTCATTCTCATAAGTCCATCAGACATTTGTCCGATAGCCAGCATAATTACAAAGAGGGAAAAAGAATAATTGGTTCTGTTACGCGGAAGGAAAAAAGAAGCATAAATGAAAATGGCTGCATTGATCAATGCAGGTAGTAAAGAACCGAGCAACAGTTCCCACCGGTCGAAGCTGAGGTTAAAAAGATTCTCCTGCATTGGGGGTTACAAGGATAGGGAGTCAGCACAGTGTAGATTGTTTTACGCTTATGAAAAAGGAAGGTTGGCCGGGGTTTCATACAAAATCGATGAATTCCTTACATCGGCACAGGAAAATATTAACAACGGGGGTAGAAATTGAAATACAGATGAAGTAAGTGAAGAAAATAATTTGAATGAAGAATGCCCGTGAAATGATCAGCAAAAAAAATCAATTACCCTCCGGTAATAATCCAATGGCGGAAAAAATCATCCACATTTCATTTTCAAAAAATAAGAAATAATCGTGCCGTTTCCGGAATAACAGCTAATAGGATAGTGGGTCAGTTTGAAATTTTTGATATTTCTTTGAGCCTTTGTGACTTTGTGGCCTCGTAAGTATTTTCCAGATAAAAATTGTTTTGTTATCAATGAAATTTAGCGATGCCACAAAGACACTAAGTTTCAAACTGAAAATATTGTCAAAATCCAAACTAATACACTACCCTAATAGACGATTTGCGATCTGTTCTCGAATAAAGTTTATTTTTGCAGCCGCAAACCGGCCAACTTAGCTCAGGGGTAGAGCAGCTCATTCGTAATGAGCAGGTCGTCGGTTCAATTCCGACAGTTGGCTCAGAAAAAAAGGTTCTTCATTTCGAAGAACCTTTTTATTTTTTTATTTCTGGAAAGCAAAAACTATTTCATTGCCGCGACAGGAAATAATTCTTTCAGTTTAGAAACGGTGTAATCTATTTCTTCTTTTGTATTGTATTTGCTGAAAGAGAAACGCACGGAAGGGCGCGACATATCTGTTCCTATTGCGCGCAGCACGTGCGAACCCACATTGCTGCCCGAAGAACATGCACTTCCGGCCGATGCTGCAATTCCGTTAATGTCGAGATTGAAAACAAGCATTTCTGCATTGTCGGTAGGTGGAAGACAAACATTGAGCACCGTGTAGAGCGAACTTCCTTTTGCATCGCCGTTGAATTTCACCCCGGGAAGATTTTTTTCTAATTGCGCGATCATGTAATTTTTCAAACCGAGAATATATTCCTGCGTTTTTGCAAGATCACGGTAAGCGATCTCCATGGCTTTTGCAAGTCCAACGATTCCGTAAACATTTTCAGTTCCCCCGCGCATGTTGCGTTCCTGCGCGCCACCGACGATGAGTGGTGAAACATGAATTTCACTATTGATGTAAATGAAACCAACACCCTTCGGTCCGTGAAATTTATGCGCCGCGCAATTCAGAAAATCAACATGAACATCTTTCAGGTCGATGTTGTAATGTGCAATGGTCTGCACCGTATCGGAATGAAAAACTGCATTGTATTTCCTGCAGAGTTCGCCCGCTTTTTTTATCGGTAAAAGATTTCCGATCTCGTTGTTAGCATGCATGAGCGAAACAAAAGAGCGTTCATTATTCTTCAGGATATTTTCAAGATCAGCAAGATCAATGTGCCCGTTCTCCGCCAGTTTCACCAATGAAAGTTTGATGAGGCCTTTGTCGGCCATCGCCTCCAGGGTGTGCAACACGGCGTGATGTTCTATTGGAGAAGTCACTGCATGTTTTATTCCCATTCCTTCCATCGAACAGCGGATCGCCATATTGTCGGCTTCAGTTCCTCCCGAAGTGAAAAATATTTCAGAAGGAGAACAGTTGAGTAATCGTGCCACAGTTTTACGCGCCTGCTCAAGCGTAGCGCGCGTTTGCCTGCCCCATGCGTGTATGGAAGAGGGATTTCCGAAATGTTCGTTCATGAGCGGAAGCATGGCTTCGAGCACTTCCTTATCGAGCGGTGTGGTTGCGGCGTTATCGAGATAGGCTTTCATACGGTGGAGATTCGATGAAATACAAAGGTAGGGAATTCGAAAATTCTAAATTCGATCATTTGAAGATCCGGAGATTCAATATTGACCATTTATGATTTTAAATTGATCCCGCCGCGATTAATCAATCTTCAAATTTCAAATTTTGGATCTATGCCTGCTGCGCTTTGATCAGTTCTTTGATATCTGCAATGATCTTCTTCGCGAGATTCTGTGCAGTGGTTTCCGATTCACTCTCGGAATAAATGCGGATGATAGGTTCTGTATTCGATCGGCGGAGATGAACCCACTCTTTATCAAATTCAATTTTCACTCCGTCCACAAGATCGACCGGATGCTTCTTGTATTTTGTTTTTATCCCGGAAAGAATTTCATCGACGTTCACTTCGGGGGTCAATTCGATTTTATTTTTTGAAATATAATAATCGGGATAAGACGCACGCAACATAGAACAGCTCTTTCCGAATTTTGCAAGATGTGTGAGGAATAATGCAATGCCGGCAAGTGCATCGCGGCCATAATGCAATTCAGGATAAATTACACCACCGTTTCCTTCCCCTCCGATGACGGCGTGATTGGCCTTCATCATTTCCACCACATTCACCTCGCCCACTGCTGAAGCAAAATATTTTCCTCCCGCTTTTTCCGTCACATCACGCAATGCGCGCGTGGAAGATAAATTGGAAACAGTATTCCCTTTTTTATTTTTCAGAACAAAATCAGCGATTGCAACAAGTGTATATTCTTCGCCGAACATTTCCCCGTCTTCGCAAACCAAAGCCAATCGGTCCACATCGGGATCTACAACAATTCCAAGATGCGATTTGCTTTTGGTAACCGTTTTTGAAATGTCACGCAGATTTTCAGGAAGCGGTTCAGGATTGTGAGCAAAATCACCGGTAGGGTCGCAGTGAATTTTTGTGATGTCTTCTACCCCGAGCGCATTCAACAACATGGGAACAACTATTCCTCCTGTGGAATTCACCGCATCGATCGCCACGCGGAATTTTTTTTCAGTGATCGCTTTTACATCCACAAGCGGGAGCGCGAGAATTTTCTCAATGTGAAATTGAAAATAATCGTTGTTGGTTTCCACTTTTCCGAGATTCCCTACTTCCGCAAAAAAATATTTTTCTGCAGCGGCAATTCCAAGCACCTCTTCCCCGTCGGCAGCAGAAATGAATTCTCCTTTTTCATTCAGTAATTTCAACGCATTCCATTGTTTGGGATTATGGCTCGCAGTAAGTATGATTCCGCCGGCGGCTTTTTCATTGGGAACTGCCATTTCTACTGTGGGCGTTGTACTCAACCCGATATCCACGACATCAATTCCCAGCCCGCAAAATGTTCCGGTCACAAGGCGATTTACCATGTCGCCGGAAATGCGCGCATCGCGACCCACAACTATTCTGCATTTTTTTTTACCTGATCTTTTTTTAGTCCACATGCCGAATGCAGCAGAGAATTTTACAATGTCGACTGGACTCAATCCGTCGCCGGGATCTCCGCCGATCGTACCTCGGATTCCGGAAATTGATTTGATTAGGGCCACCTGAATTATATTAAAAAGGATAGCAAAGATAGAGTGCGGGGAAAACTATCTAATTGGTAATTTCCGAAATATACTAACACTGCAAAAGCCTTTTTTAGTTAAAAACTTTTGCCGCTCCATCGGGCAAAAAGCAACTTTTGCCTGTATTAAACGTATCTTTGTATGAATAATATCCTAATACCCGTTCTATGAACGATGAGAAAAAACCCTCCCACGGGTTGATCGAGCGGTACGAAGAAATGAAACGGAGTGAATCTCTTGTTTTTTTTGAAGAAGAGGAACTGGAGGAGATTGCCGATCATTATATCCAGGCAAGACAAAACCGCAAGGCGCTTGAAGTGATCGCACTCGGAAGAAAACTTCATCCTTTCTCTCCTTTATTTGTCGTAATGAAAGCGCAGGTGCATGTGCACATGGGGGAAAACCAGGTAGCACTTGAAATTCTTGAAGAAGCCGAACGCATGGATCCTTTTTACGGAGAGGTGTTCATGACGCGCGGAAATATTTACGGGCAAATGGGGTTGCACGATAAAGCGATCGATTGTTACAACATCGGATACAAGTATGATATTTCTGAAGATGAAGTGAAATTCTGCACGGGCTATGAACTTTCTACAATGGGAAGTTATGCAGAAGCCGCTGTCATGTTCACGCGCACGCTCGAATTGAATCCCGATTATGACGCTGCACTCAATGAACTTGCTTACTGTTTTGAAATGCTCAACGACCGTGCACAGAGTATAGAATTTTTCAGTGGTTACACCGACAAACGTCCTTACAATCCTGCAGGTTGGTTTAGTTTGGGTGTTGCTTACAGCAGAAGCGGATTATACGAAAATGCAATTGAAGCTTATGATTACGCACTCGTGATCAAAGAAGATTATTCAGCCGCGTATTTCAATAAAGCAAATGCACTCGCTGCCACCGGGAAACTGGATGAGGCGATAGAAACATACAGGGAAACTTTCCGTTTCGAAGATCAGCGTGCGGAAACACATTATTACATCGGCGAATGTTTTGAACGCAAACAGGAATACGATAAAGCGCTCGTGCATTACAATCGCGCAACACGCATCGATCCGCAATTAGCCGATGCGTGGCTGGGCACAGGCATCATTCTCGAATTACAGAATCGCCTTCAGGAAGGAATTCATTATGTAAAAAAAGCGATCGAACTTGTTCCCGACAGCGCCGAGTACTGGTATGTGTTCGGTGACCTTCAAATGAAAATGGGATTCCAGGAAGAAGCTGAAATGGCTTACAAGCGCGTTCTTGAACTTGAACCTGACAATACAAATATCTGGCTCGATCTTTCCCGCGTACAATTTGAAATGCAGCATCGCCAAACTGCACTTGAAACCATACAGGAAGGAATTAAATTTCATCCCGACAATGCGGAATTGAATTACCGCATGTCGGCCTACTTGCTCAGTATGGGAAACAAACAAGAAGCGATCGGCTATCTCCACCAGGCATTGAAAATGGATTTTGAAAAACACAGTACACTTTTTGAATTCCTTCCTCAATTGAAAGAAAACAATGGTGTGACGGAGATTATAGAATCTTACCGCAAGTAAATTCAATCTCAAAGCATTTTTCATAGTTTTGTTTTTTGCATAAAATGAATATTGATCTCCCACACATTCCCGACCGCCCTTCCAAGCCAAGGAAAAACGGCCTCACTATGGTCATGGACAAAGGACTCGGCCTTCAACAGGCAGAGATGTTCATTGATGCAGCTGGCGGACTCGTTGATATTGTAAAACTCGGTTTCGGAACTTCTGTTGTTTCTCAAAATGTTGCAGAGAAAGTGAAGATGTATAAAGATGCGGGGATCCGCGTTTATCTCGGTGGAACTTTATTCGAAGCTTTTGCAGTACGCGACATGGTGGATGATTACATCCGATTTGCACAGAAATTAAAACTCGACCATGCAGAAGTGAGCGACGGATCGCTGGTAATGAATCACGATGAGAAATGCAAACTCATTCGCAAACTCTCTAAACATTTCACCATTCTATCGGAAGTCGGTTCCAAAGAAGAAGGCATCATCATTCATCCGAATAAATGGACTTCGATGATGCTCGCAGAACTGGAAGCCGGTTCGTGGAAAGTGATCGCGGAGGCGCGTGAGAGCGGCAACGTTGGCATCTATCACCGCAACGGGCAGGCGCATACTATGCTCGTGAATAAAATTATCGCGAAAGTGAAACCGGAAAATATTTTGTGGGAAGCGCCGCAGAAATCGCAGCAGATATGGTTCATCAAACTTTTCGGTGCGAATGTAAATCTCGGCAATGTGGCATTCGAAGAAGTGATCCCGCTTGAAACTTTGCGACTCGGATTACGAGGCGATACTTTTTTTACTTTCCTCCCGCAGAAACTGCATAACCCCGCTTGAAAAAATTATTCCGCTCATGAAAGAGATCAGTGTTTCAGAATTGAAAAAAATGCGCGACAACAACGAAGCATTCCAACTCATCGATGTTCGCGAACCGCATGAAGTAGAAATCGCCGAGATCGGCGGTGAATTGATACCGATGGGAGAAATTCTTTCTCAAACGGAAAAAATTTCACGCGATAAACCGGTGATCATTCATTGCAGGAGTGGCGCACGATCCGGAACGATCATTCACGCACTCGAAAAACAATTCGGATTTACCAATCTCTATAATCTCAAAGGCGGAATTCTTGCCTGGTCAAAAGAGATCGATTCTTCTGTCGCTACTTATTGATTTGAAAATTCAAAGATTCGATGATTTGAAATTGAATCTTTGAATTTTCAAATTTTCAAATATCCGAATGCATTACATCACCGGCTTTTTCCATTTTATTTTTCACCTGCACGACGCTCTTCCTGCATTCATTGATGCGCACGGCAATCTCATTTACCTTCTTTTTTTCATTGTCATTTTCATCGAAACAGGAATTGTGATCATGCCTTTTCTTCCCGGCGATTCACTGCTCTTTATTGCAGGATCATTCGCAGCTATAGGACAATTGAATGTCTTTGCTTTGATCGGTTTACTTTTTGTTGCTGCGGTTCTCGGCGACAACAGCAATTATTTCATCGGAAAATTCTTTGGTCATCGCGCAACGAAAATAAAATTGTTCGGAAGAAATCTCATCAAGCAAAAAAATATTGACAAGACGCATGGCTATTTCGAAAAGTACGGCGTACGCACGATCATCATCGCGCGTTTTGTTCCCATTGTAAGAACCATCACGCCGTTCGTTGCGGGCATCGGTGAAATGAAATATTCAAAATTCCTGTTATTCGATATTTTCGGCGGCGCATTGTGGATCTCTTCTATGACCATGATGGGCTATTTTTTCGGACAGGTTCCATTCATCGCTGCGCATCCTGAAGCAGTGGCTGTCGGAATAATTTTTATTTCCATTCTCCCGATGATCGTTGAGATCTGGCGCAATACAGGAAAAAAATCGTAGCCGTGCGTAAGTTCGGCCTCATCGGCTATCCCCTCTCCCACTCTTTTTCTGAAAAATATTTTTCTGAAAAGTTCAGGAAAGAAAATATTGCAGATGCTTCTTATCGATTATTTCCGTTGAAGTCCATTGAGGAATTTCCTGCTTTGCTTGAAAAAGAAAAAGATCTCAGCGGATTAAGCGTAACAATTCCTTACAAAGAAAAAATAATTCCTTTCCTCGATGAACTGGATGAAACCATAAGAGCGATTGGTGCAGTGAACACCATAAAATTTAAAATCCAAAATCCAAAATCCAAAATTGCCATAGGATACAATACCGACGTTTACGGTTTCCGGCAATCGATAAAACCTTTTCTCGCGTCGCATCACGAGCGTGCGCTGGTACTCGGGACCGGGGGCGCGTCGAAAGCAATTGAATTTGTTCTGAAACAGATCGGCATCGATTGTGTTTTTGTTTCGAGAGAGAAAAAAAATATTCAAGGGAAAAATATTTTACTTTATTCTGAATTGAACAACTACATTCTCGATTCGCACAAACTTATTGTGAACTGTTCACCAGTTGGAACTTTTCCCGATGTGAATGCTGCCCCGGAAATTCCGTATGAATTCATTAGCGAAAAACATTTTCTCTACGATCTTGTTTACAATCCGGCAGAGACAGAATTTTTAAAACGCGGAAAAGAAAAAGGCGCGATGACGATGAATGGGTTGGATATGCTGAAGTTACAGGCGGAGGAAGCGTGGAGGATCTGGAATTCGGATATTTGATAATTCAACGATTCGAAAATTTGGTAGTAGGTCATTTTGAAAATTTTTTAGCGCCTTAGCGTCTTTGCGGTTAAATAAAAGAATAGAATAGAAACCGCCCTTCAATTCTTCAGGGCAAGTTCCGGCGCGAAGTTGAATCGGAAAAGAACAAACTGACCCACTACCGAAAATTTAGCGGAACGTTATGCGGAGTTGTTTAGATAGTGGTATATTAGTTCAATAAAATCCCATTCCCCAATGAAAAAACTTCTACTTCTCCTCGCCCTTCTCACTTACCACATCTCACATCTCACTTCTCAAACATGGACGCAAGTCGGCACGCAGGGGTTTTCCAATCCTGTTTCCGGTTTTACTTACACCGGTTTTGCACTCGACAACAATGGTGCTCCTTATGTTGCGTATCCCGATGCGTCGAATTCCGGAAAAATTTCTGTGATGATGTACAACGGGGCGAGCTGGGTGAATGTGGGCGTCGCTGGATTTTCTGCCGGGCAGGGATATGAAGTTTCCATTGCGTTCAATGCAGCGAATGAACCTTATGTTGCATTCGGTGACCAGGGAAATTCTTCGCATGCCACCGTTATGAAATTCAATGGCGCGAGTTGGGTGAATGTAGGAAGCGCAGGATTTTCTGCGGGAGTGGTGAATGATCTCACGATAAAATTCAGCAGCGCGGATACTGCTTTTGTTTCTTATGTTGACAATGCTTATTCCGGAAAGGCGGTTGTGCAGAAATACAACGGCACTAATTGGCTGAATGTAGGAACTGCAGGATTCACGGCCGGAGGAACCGGCCAAATGAAAATGGCGCTGAGCGGAGCCGATCTTCCATACATCGCTTACCAGGATCAGACAGTAGGATTTATGGAGAGTTGCATGATGTACAATGGAACGAATTGGGTGCACGTGGGCTCTTCCACATTTTCTGCGGGAACTATTCAGTATTCGCACATCACTTTCGATAACAGCGGAACAACTCCTTACATTTCTTACAACACCGGTTCCAATCCTTTTGCGCCGAATGTGCAAATGTTCAACGGAGCAAGCTGGAATTATGTAGGCGGACAAAATTTAAATACCGATGTCGATTATCTCAACAACATTGCTCTTGATGCAGGCA
Source organism: Bacteroidota bacterium (assembly GCA_016194975.1). Classification (NCBI taxonomy): domain Bacteria; kingdom Pseudomonadati; phylum Bacteroidota; species Bacteroidota bacterium. The sequence continues at coordinate 63,126 of JACQAM010000006.1, read as the reverse complement.
ATACTCCGTTCGTTGTTTTTCCCGATGGATCTTATTCCGGAAAAACTTCAGTAGAATATTTCACGGGTTCTTCGTGGGTGTACGCGGGCAATGCGGGATTCTCATTCGGGCAAATAGAATTTCCAAACATCGCGATCAATTCCACCAATGATATTTATGCAGAATATTGGGACAGCAACGATGCGAATAAAATTTCGGTGATGAAACTGAATGCGATCACTACTTCTGTAAGTGAAAACGCCCCGGATAATTTCATTTCACTTTATCCGAACCCGGCGAATGATAATGTGAAAATCTCATTGACGAGCAAAGTCACTGACACTAAAATAATATTGATCAGTGTTGATGGAAAAACTTTATTTGAAAAGAAAAATCAAACCGGCGACCAGTTCGTGCTGGATATATCTTCGCTTGCGAACGGAATTTATTTTGTTGAAATTCAGCAGCAGGATAAAATTATTAGAAGTAAAATTGTGAAGGAGTGATCACCTCAGCTTCATCATATCTTCCACTCCAATACTCCGCTCTACTGTAAATCCTTCTGCAAATTCCATCATGGCATCGCGCCCGAACACACGCATGCGCGCTTTCACGACTTCAAGAAATTCAGGAACAGAAATAGGAGTCAGAGGTTCTCTTGAATCAACATCGAAGAATTGAGAAGAGAAGGATTTGATCGCTTCCAGTTTTTTTTCCACAAATGAAGTTACATCCACAATGATATCTGCTTTCAACTGGCGATCCTGGATGTAATGATAAACAGCACGCGGCCTCCATGTCTCCTGCAATTTTCCATTGAAAGCAGTTTCAATTTTTTTTAACCCGGAATAAAAACAACTTTCGGAAACGAGATGCGCCGCACGCCCGTGATCAGGATGACGATCGTGAATTGCATTACAGAAAACAATTTGCGGGCGATGCTCACGGATCTTTTCAATTATTTTTATTTGATGCGTGTCATCATTTTTAAATCTTCCATCGGCCATTCCTAAATTCTCCCGGAATTTTACGCCAAGGATTTTTGCTGAAGCATCGGCTTCTTTCATTCTCAATTCAGCATTACCACGTGTTCCGAGTTCTCCTTTTGTGAGATCGATAATTCCTGCTGAATATCCGGCCGCGATGTGCTTGAGCAAAGTTCCTGCGCAGGAAAGTTCCACATCATCGGGATGAACGCCGAAAGCGAGAATATCTGTTTCCATAAAAATATTTTTTCGGAATGTATCAGGAATTAATTTTCATTGTTTCTCCACGAAGAAAAATTCATGTCCCATCCATCCTTTTTCAAAACACAAACGGTTCGATTGTTTCCAGAAGGCTTTCGCCCAGTAACCAAAATCTTTATTGAAAACTCCGTGAATGACGAGTCCCGTTACCTTGAACCATTTGCTGACAGGCGTGACCTTATTGAAATGATTTTTCCATCCTCTCATGGTCCACACATAATGTTTTCTTCCATCCACCACTTTGATCACTTTGTAATCTCCTTCTTTCGAACAGGAAAAGAAATGTTTGAAATCGCGCGGCAACCACGCATCCGGATAACGATACAACAAAAGCCCGATGTGATAATTTTTCTGCGTTTCATCATCTGTTCCTTCTTTCTCCACCTGGAGTTTTGCATAATCACATTCTTTTCCGTCGAAGGTCATGAATTGCCCGCCGATCCTTCCGCCGGGTTTCAATAATCCGTAACAGTAATCGAAAAACTGCCGGTAAATTTTATCCTGTTTTCCATTGACAAAATCTTTGGGTGAAACAAAATGTTCCGGAGAACCCATCACCACGATCGCATCGAACGGCCCATTGTCCGGTTTGAATTCCTGCCACACTTCACGGTGAACATTGTGTCCCGATTTTTTTAAATATTCATATTGATTTTTCCCAGGGCAAATAGAAGTGACATCCACACCTTTTCCCCTGCAATAATCGGAGAATGGCCCCCAACCCGGGCCTATTTCAAAAATTTTCATTCCCGCATTTTCTTTTAAACCGAGGTAATGAAAATAGTTTTCATATTTCGCCTGTTGTGCCTTCCGGATATTTGCAAGCGTTGCTTCACCATAATCTCCCGGCCATGAATTCGACACCGAAGCAAAATCGCCCATGATGAGCCGGAATATTTTATCCATCGGATTGTAAGCAGCATTGTGTGGTTCAATCATTCCCTTTGATTTCGGGCCGACTTTCATTTTTTTAGTTTCCATTATTTCAGCAGAATTGAAATTGTTTTTTAAACCGAGAGGCGATGAAGATACCATTAAGTACGCAATTTGTTTTACTTTGCAAGATGAAAATATTATTCCCATTGCTATTCATCACCGTAGTTTCCGCTTCATGCGCGAATGAAAACCAGGAAAAAAAGAAAACTGATTCCATCATCTGCATTGTTCCTCCACCGACATTCGATCCACAATCGGAAAAGGAAACGATCAGGCAGCTTGAAAATAAATACGCGAAGTTTCTTACCAGCGGTAACGGAGATTCTCTTCTTGATCTTTATTCCGACGACATCCAAATCCTCGCCAATCAGCAAACGATCTTCACCGGGAAACAAGGCGTGAAAACTTATTGCAGCTACATGCCTGAAATTACTTTCGAACAACGAATAATGGTTTCACTCAACGGAACGAAAGATGTGTTGTATGAATCGGGGATAGAAACTTTATCAGGAAAGCGCGGCTCTCAATCATTCGGCGGAAACAGAAAATACCTGACGATCTGGAAATTAGTAAATGGCAAATACAAAATTGCAGTAGAAATGTGGAATGAGTTGCCGCCTCAGGCAATAAATTCAAAATGACAAATTCCTAGCGCAAGACTGATTGACTTCGTTCTCAGTGACCAGCGCCCTGGTTTTGGAATTTTGAATTTTTATTTTTTTGAATTTTATTTCAACACTTCCTTCACGAGATCGGCAGCTTCCTGCAATTGAATAGCCGAATAAACTTTCAACCCCGACTCTGTGATTATCTTTTTCGCTTCTTCGGCATTTGTTCCCTGCAATCGCACAATGATCGGAACTGAAATATTCCCGATGTTCCTGTACGCATCCACGATCCCCTGCGCTACGCGGTCGCAACGCACGATGCCACCGAAAATATTCACAAGGATCGCCTTCACATTTTTATCGCGGAGAATTATTCTGAACGCCTGTTCTACTCTTGCAGCATTTGCAGTTCCACCTACGTCGAGAAAATTCGCAGGATCGCCACCGGAAAGTTTAATGATATCCATTGTTGCCATGGCAAGGCCGGCTCCATTTACCATGCATCCTACATTACCATCAAGCTTCACATAATTCAATCCATGGCTTCCAGCTTCTACTTCAGTCGGATCTTCCTCGGTAGTATCGCGCATCTGTGCAATATCGGGATGACGGAAAAGTCCGTTGTTATCGACGGTAACTTTTGAATCGACGGCAATAATTTTTGCATCGGAAGTTTTGAGAACAGGATTTATTTCAAACATACTCGCATCGATCGCCTCATAAGTGGAATAAATTGCACGAATGAATTTCTGCATGTTTTTAAAAGCATCGCCGCTTAAACCGAGATTGAATGCAATTCTCCTGCACTGGAAATCACGCAAACCTACTTTCGGATCTATTTCTTCCGTGAAGATCAGTTCCGGTGTATCGTGTGCCACCGATTCAATATCCATTCCGCCCTGCGGAGAATACATGATGATATTTCTTCCTTTGCCGCGATTGAGCAACACACTCAAATAGAATTCTGCAGGTTTTTCCGGGCCGGGATAATAAACATCCTGCGCGATCAGAACTTTATTTACTTTTTTTCCATTCTCGCCGGTTTGTTTTGTAACGAGAAAATTGCCAAGAATATTTTTTGAAAAAGTTTTTACTTCATCGAGTGATTTTGCAAGAACAACTCCGCGCTGTTCTGTGCCTTTTATTTTTCCTTTCCCGCGCCCGCCTGCGTGTATCTGTGATTTCACCACCCACCACGAAGTGCCGGTTTGTTTCGAAAGTTCCTGTGCAGCGCTCACTGCATTTTCAGGCGTCTCGGCAACGATTCCTTCCTGTACAGGAACTCCGAATTTTTTCAGAATTATTTTACCCTGGTATTCGTGAAGATTCATAGTGGCGTTTTTTAGAGAGACAAATATATCGGGATTTACGATGTACTATTTACGATATACAATTTCTTTTTGAACCAATGTCAACATTCAAATTCGCCGATATTTTTAAATTGAAAATCGTACATCGTACATTTCCCTTTCCCTTCACATTATTTAACCCCCATTCATCAGATTTCATTTTTTAATACGTTTTTTATCAAACATCTTTGCAACACATTTTCCAATGAGAATAAACCTGCTCACGATCATTATTTTTCTGAATTGCTTCCGCTTGTCGGCCGGCAATGTGGATGACACAAGCATTGTAAGAAAAATACTTTCCACGAAACGGGCGGAAGTTGCGCCGAAGATAGATGGTAAACTCGATGATGATGCCTGGAAAGATGCAGAAGTTGCCGGCGATTTCATTCAGTACAGCCCGGTAGAAAAAGCTGCTGTGAGTTTTCCAACTGATGTGCGCATTCTTTATGACGACCAGGCCATTTACCTCGGTGCAATGTGTTACGATAATAATCCCGACAGTATCAAACGGCAACTCGGAACAAGAGATGATTACCTGAATGCCGATAATTTCATAGTGCGTTTCGATACGTACAACACACAACAGGATGCGTTCACATTTTCTGTAAGTGCATCCGGCGTACAAGGAGATTCGAGACTTTCCGATTATTCTTTCAATGCAGTTTGGGAAAGTGAAGTGAAAATTCTTTCCAATGGCTGGAGTGTTGAAATGAAAATTCCATGGTCGGCGTTACGCTTCCCGACGTCGCACGAACAAATTTGGGGATTGCAGCTTGCGAGAAATATTCAGCGGAAATTCGAATATGATCAATGGGCGCAAACTCCGAAGGAGAAAGCGAACTCAATGAAATATTGGGGATTGCTCAAAGGATTGACCGACATCAAAGAACCAGTTCGCCTTTCAGTCACGCCTTATCTCACCACGATCTGGCAAAAAGATTCGCGCTTCGGAGAAACAAATCCTTCAATGAGTCTTTCCGGCGGAATGAACCTGAAGTATGGTATCAATGAAAGTTTCACACTCGATATGACTTTGCTTCCTGATTTCAGCCAGGTGAAGAGTGATAACATTGTGAAGAATCTTGGCCCGTTTGAAATTCAATACCAGGATCAGCGTCCTTTCTTCACAGAAGGAACGGATCTTTTCACTCGTGGCGATATTTTTTATTCGAGAAGAATTGGCCGCACACCAAGTAATTTTTATTCCGCGCCTTACCTTACTGATTCGAATGAAGTGATCATAAAAAATCCATCACAATCGCATTTGCTGAATGCAACCAAACTTTCAGGAAGAACGAACGGCGGACTTGGAATCGGGTTGCTCAACGCGTACGTGGATAATACGTACGCGATCGCAAAGGACACACTCACTGGCAAGACGCGGAATATTCTCACTGAACCTTCATCGAACTATAATATTTTTGTTTTTGACCAGCAGTTGAAGAACAGTTCAGATGTTTTCATTACAAATACCAATGTAATCCGCTCTCACGGATTTCGTAGCGCGAATGTAACGGCATCTGGTTTTGTGCTGAACAATAAAAAAAATACGTGGGGTGTGGTTGGTGCAGGCGGAGTAAGCAACGTGATGACGCCAACCGGAAGTGTAGGAGAATTCACTTCGAAGATCGGCTATTATTACAATGCAGGGATATACAAGAACGGCGGAAAATTCCAGTACGGTATCAATCGTCAGGAGGTGAACAAGCAATGGGATTGCAATGATATGGGCATTAACCGCGAAACAAATTACTCGAATAATAATATTGATTTCTCCTATAATATTTTCAACCCGTGGAAATGTTTCAATAATGCGTTCTTTAACGCGAGCGCTACTTACAGCGACAACCTTACTACAGGCATCATGACGGGATTCAACATCGATATGTTCAGCAATGCGACACTGAAAAATTTCTGGAACGTTTACCTCGGTGGAGAATTCAACCCGGTTAAAGAACGTGACTTCTATGAACCTCGTGTAGATGGAAGATTTTATTTGCGCCCGAGATTGTTTTACACGTTTGCAGGAATCAATACCAACGAAAATAAAAAACTAAGTCTCGGATTCAATTTTCACGGCGGATCTACAGAGCAGATCAGCACTACGATACCTCCGAATCCTTTCTTCGGTATCGGCACCACCTTATTCTTCCGTGCAGGAAACAGGTTTACGCTCAGTTTGAGTTCAGACTATAGTGATGATAACGGTGATCGCGGCTGGGTGGAAACAGAAAGTGACGGAACCATTGTTTTCGGGAGAAGAGAATTGCGCACAGTAGAAAATTCTTTTTCTACTTCGTTCGTCTTCATGAAAGACATGTCCATCTCATTCATTGCACGTCATTACTGGGAAACCGGGAATTATCTCGGTTATTATGTGTTGAATAATGACGGAACGCTTACCGATTATGTGAATTACACAGGCGATCATAATTTCAGTTTCAATTCTGCGAGTGTGGATATGGTTTACAGGTGGATCTTCGCACCCGGCAGCACACTGAGTATTTCCTGGAAACAGAATGTGCTGAATGAACAGGCGATGATCGATTACAATTATTTCAATAATTTCAATTCGACGGTGAAAGCTCCGCAGTTCAACCAGGTTTCACTCAGCCTGCTTTATTATCTCGATTACAATTCTGTTGCGCACAAGCGACGTGCACAGAAGTGATCTTCGTGAGTCTTAATTAATTTTGCTGAACAACAAATTATTTTCTTCGCAGGATCATCATGTAATCATCCATCGAGTATCCTTCGCCAATGTCGAAATTCTTTGCATACTCAATGGTAAATCCGAGTTTGAAATAAAAATTAATGGCTTTGAAGTTGAGCCGGTTCACCTGCAGGCGCATGCTGTTGCACGCGGGAAATTTTTCAACCATCATTCCGAATATTTTTTTGCCGAGCCCTCTTCCCTGCTCTTTCATTTCAATATAGAATTTATGAAGAAAATATTCTCCATCATTTTTTTCAAGAACAGAAATGTAACCGATCGGAATTTTGTTTTCGTATGCTAAAAAAAATCGTTCGCCGCTTTCCATCTGTTCCCTGATGCTTGAGGAAGAATAACTTTTAGTGAGCATGTATTCTACCTGCGGCAATCCGATGATCGGTGAATAGTGTTCTTTCCAGATGCGATCAGCGAGTTGAATGATCACGGGAATATCGGTTTCAGAAGCCGGGCGTAAAATGAGATCAGACACGTTGGTGAATGAATTTAAGTTGACGGCAAAATTAGCCATTAACAATCAACTTAGTGGGAAGAAATTTTTCTGCGAAAATATTTTTCAGCGATGTGTGGGCGGTGTGAGAAAAAACACCCACGCAATGATAGAAAGCAATATCAGGAGAAGATATTGCCATATATCAGGAAAATGTTTCAGGTATTTGCGATTGAACGCTTTGATTTTTTCTATCATGACAAAAAGCTCATTTCTTATTTTTATAAAGTGCGGCGTTCAGGTTGGCGTAACGCAAAGTTATTTCAAATCCGCCATTGTGATGTGATGCGATCGCATAATCCGAAATATTGAAATCGTACGACATGCCAATGAAAAAATCGCCGAGATCATAATACAATTGCGGAAGTATCGCATCTTTCCACCGGTAACTGCAACCCAAACCAATTCCTGATTCGCTGAAAAAGTTGGTGATCTTCGTTCCGTTCTTGATGCGGTAACGAACGAGTCCGCCGAAAACAAATTCACTCGCCGGCCCTTGCACCATGTAATACGCAGAAGGACGAACGCTCCATTTTGTATCAGGAATATCGAATCGTAACTGCACATGCGCAACGTAACGCTGATCGAGACGTTCGCCACCACCACCGTGAAATTTCTGTTCCGGTTTATTGAAATGATAAACACTTCCGCCGCAATTCAATTCGAACACATCTTTGCCCGCAATATTTCCTGCTACACTCCGGTACTGGTAAGCAATTCCCGCAGAAAGATCGGCGTAAGGAAAAGAAGTGAGAAGATTTCCTTCATTCGATACAGCAGTAGGATCAAAACTTCCGTTCACATACTGATTCTCCCATGTGAGTGAAGAAATTGTTGCTGACCGCTGCGAAAATCCTCCCTGTATTCCTGCAGAAAATTTATTGTAATCATTCAGCGGTACAATTCCGCTTGCAGAAAGCAATCCCTGGAATGTTCCGAATTTGGAATCGCCCGCCTGGTCATGATAGAGAAAAGCACCAACACCGATGTACGCCCTATGCGGCGCGTAAAGCAATGGCATATCGAATGCAGCAGCAGACGTCGTGTACGGATGGCCCATACTCGCCCACTGATTCCGATAATTGAGTGTAACGCGGAATAATCCGTCGAACATCCCGGTATAAGCCGGATTGATGTGCATTGGATTTTCATTGAATTGTGTGAAGTGAATATCCTGCGCCGAAAAATTTTTCAGGAGAAAAAAAAATGAAAGAAATAAAATAAATGACTTCTTCATGTTCGTCCGCACTTAGATCAACGCATCAAGGTGATGTTGCCTGATTTCTGTTCGATGGTTCCGTCGGCATGTGTTACTTTCAGAATGTATGCATACACGCCGGAAGGATCCGGTTTGCCATCTGTTTTTCCATCCCAGCCATCGGATGAACTTGATGATTCAAAAACCGGCTGGCCCCAGCGATTGAAAACAAGAAATTCAAAAGTTTGCCCGTCGAGGCCGTGAAGGTTAAGCACATCATTCTGACCGTCGCCGTTCGGCGAGAATGCAGTCGGAATGAAAACATTCAACAACACTTCATTCGTTTTGTAAACAGCAACAATATTATCGGGACCTGCAAGATTGATCGTCACACTATCACTGGTAGAAGAAGGAGATGGTGTGCTCGTCATTTCCCAGTGATCAAAAGTGTATTGCGTAGAAGTTGGCGCGGTTTTTAAAATAACATTGATCCCGCCATAATACAATCCACTCCATGGAAACTGATCGAGGTGAATTGAATTCACATCCACAGTTCCTGCACCGACAGGAGAAACACTGATCGTAACGTTGTAAGGCCCGGTAAGGCCGTAGCAGTTGATCATGCCCTGTTGTATTGCAGTACAACGTGTGTTGATGTAAGTGCGCATCGTGGATACATTTCCCTGCCACTGCGCAACACTTCCTCCCCATCTTGCAATTTGCCCCGGCATTTCGGGTGCAATGTGAGCGATCATTGTATCGAGCGTATTGAGCATGGTATCGCAACTCAGTGAAGTATTCAGCAGATCAGCATAGCGGGAGATGTAATACTGTTTGAATGTTGGATTCGCCATGAGCGCATTGAGAACAGGAATGTGCCCTTGTCCGCCTGGATCAGGCAGTGATTCAGGATTGCAGGGATCTGCATTGGGAGAAGTATCCGGAATTCCGGTGTAGTTAATGTAATGGCCGAATGTGGCGTCATTATCCCACAAACAATATCTCCATTTGTGTTCGGTTCCTGCGGGATTTTGTCCTCTCCACCATTCCGTATTCCAGTTAAGCCAGTCGGAAGTGACGGCGATGGAATTCAGGATCACATAATCACACAAACTTTTCCAATTGTAAATAGTATCTACGTGCGCCCAGTTTGCAGGGAGCGCCATATTATTGGAAACAATAAAATTTTCAATCGTGTTCCAATCCGTTTGCGCCTGGGGCCCTCCGTAAGCTGACCACGTTCCTCCCCAAGTTTGCAACATCTGTAAATAAGGATCAGTTTCGTTGTAATAATATTCTGTAAAATCATTGTCATCTACTTTTTCGCGGATCTCGTACACGCCCCAATACTGTCCGTTCACATAAAGAATACAAGGTTCATAGGAACGCTCGTCGAGGTGAAGATTTCCCTGCTGCGAAAGGGTTTGACAATACGCATCGCGGATATGCGCACTACCAGGCTCGAAGGGATAATTATCATTCGCCGCCGCTTTTAAAATAATGCGCGCGAATTTTTGTCTTGGTTTTGCGTTAAAAATTTTCCATTTCAGGCAATACCCATATCCCTGCTGATCCTGTGAAACAAAATCAATTCCTCTTTGGCTATAGGCCCATGAATCGTTTCCGTGTTTGTTTGAATTTCCTCCTACTTCTGTTCTGAATGTTCCGCTCTTATCGAAATATTCGAGTTCAGTAGTAGGATAGAATTGAGTCCCATTCATCAATTGTAGGATCTGATCTCCACAAATAGAAACAGTAGCAAGGGTATGCAGAGCCACACTGATGAAATAAGAATTTGTTTCGCAAAAACTCAGCGGAATATTAGGCGTGCTGCTGAATGCGCGCGCGCGAATTACTTCGGTGGATGAAATGGAAATAGGAGAAGAATAAACAGGATCGGAAGTGGTGGGATCATTGCCATTCGTTGTGTAATGAATGGTAATATTCGGATCCGGCGTTGAAAGAGAAAGTGTTTGAGATCCGTTGTAATATCCTGGTGCGAGACTGAATACAGGCTTAGTTGCATAAGGCAAATAAGGTGTTCCGGTATTATTTGAAGTTCCGAAAGTCGGCGTGAGAAAAACGCTCCATGTATTCGCGCCATCAGTTGTTCGTCCCCATGTATGATCAAGCTGATTTCTTTTCATGGTCAATGAATCGATGATGGCTCCGGCAGGATCGGCAAGAAGGATCTGATCAGGTTTACATTGTGTCAATTTAAAGCTGGTGTGAAGTTCCCCTGAAAAAACGGTATTCCTTCCGGAGCAGATCACTTTGAGAAATCCATTAGGGGCAATTGTTCCCGAAGGGAAAGCCCACTTTATGGGATTCGCAGCATTGTCACTCATGTGATAACCGGTGAGATTCACAGAAGCGGCACCTGCATTGTAAAGTTCTACCCAATCCTCAAACATTCCGAATGCATCTACATCCGTTCCGGTTGTGTTGGCAGCGGTATATTCATTGATAAAAAGCTGGGCGGGAGATGTAAGCGGAATAATGGCAACTACGGTAAGCGCCATAATCATTCGTAGCCTTCTTAGCATCTTGGATTTTGTTGGGTAAGTAAAAATAGGATTTTAAGGGTAGCTTCACAAGGAAATGCATTGAAATATTCGTTTCAGTGTTCCGGATGTGAATAAAAAACGGAATCAGTTACTGCAATTCTTTTCCCTCGGATCACATTTTCCGTTGGCGAGATCGAGTTCTATAAAAGCAGAAACTACAAGCTGAGAATAAGCCTGAGATGATCTACCGAAAGCTCCGGCCTGTGTATGCCAGAGTTGTTCGATCAATTCAATATTCCCTTCGCAGGGGTCGATAACATCAAGTGCTTTGTCAACGTTGCCAGATCCTGCGTGATAAACGTGCAATACAAGGAGACGATACCAGAGATCATTCGGATCGTAAGTAATTCCTCTTTTATCGAGCATCTGGTTGGTCATCGGAATGCAAATTGTTTTCAGAAGTTTTGCTGCTGCCCAGGCTGATTTATCGAAATCATTTCTTTCATCCACTTTTTTATTCACCTTCAATCCCATTTGAACGGCGACTGATCTCATCAGTTGAAACGGGCCATTAGCACCGGCATAAGATTTCATGGATTTGCCCGGAGATTCAATAAGCAGAATTGCCTGCGCGTAAAACGGATCAACGCCTTCCTGCACAAATATCGGAATGGCACGATCAATCTCCGGAATGACTGCTACAGGATCATAAAAATTATTCTTCCCCTTTGTAAAAAGAACAGAGGCACTATCGTCCAGAAAATTAACGATCCGCAAACTGTCGCGGAATTTTTCCTGTCCATCATCTCCCAATAAATCCCATTTTGCAGAAGACATGTAACAGTAAATGCACCTGTTTGAGGCAAGACTCACGATTCCTGTATCCGGGCTTAGATTCATTATTTTTCTCCAGAAAATAATTTCGGGCAATGTGTCAAGTCCGGCTTCATAAACCTGATCGGTGCTCACCATACAATGGGAAATAGCAGAGTCGCTGAAATAATTTACTGTAATGACCGAGGGATGTAAAACAGGTTCCTGCGCATCGAGCGCACAAAATGAACAAAATGAAAAACAGGTTAAGAGGAAAAAAGAGTTTCGTTTCATTGTGGCGACCATTATCAAAGAAACGAATCAAATACCCAATTATGTTACGTACTTAACTATTTTTTTAACGATAAAAAGTTGATTATTCCCGTTTTGATTCTTTTCCGGAATTATCGTCCGATTTACGATGAACGATGGTAATAAAATCATTGTTATGAGAAAGAATGCCGTATTCGTAACAGAAATAATAAGTTGCGCCCTTCCTCGTGGTGTAAATGTTGGTGTGGTAGTTAAAATTGAACCCGAGTTCAACGATCCTGTTCCTGAGATACGTGGCTTTGCCGGTTGGGGAAAGATCGGCCAGTATCCTCCTGTTTCGGCGAAGAATGTTATTCACATTACGCATCAGGTTATTGTTGTCGCCGTTTCTCCTGTTGTTGAAACTGTTGCGGCACACGTCGGAGCAGAATTTTTTATCGGCTCTTCCACTAACTTCTCCACCGCAATCGAGGCAATGACGGGTTTCCATTTTAATAAAAAATTAATGTTATAAGGTGCAAATATATGTTTTTTATAAAAAAAACAAAATATACGTGCAATATTATACAGAATTATCTTTTTATGTAATATTCAATAAATGATAGAATTCAATTGATTCGAATAAATCGCTTTCAATTGAATAATCATTAATAAGTCTATAATAAGGATGAGTAGAAAATCGAATAAAAAAATCCCTCCTGATTTCTCAGGAGGGATAGACTAAAAACCATGGCGTAGTTTTTAGTTTCCCGGAAAGGAGGCTTTCCCAGCCGGGTTTTTCTTTAATCGTTCTTCTGCTCTTTGCCTTCTAATTGCGACTTGAGATCTGCGAGGGCTGAAACATCGCCGAGCGTTGTTTTCTCGAGATTGTCTTTCACTTTCTTCACTGCTTTTTTGGTTTCATCCGAGCCCTTATTTTCCTTTTTCGCTCCACCTTTTTCTTTCTCTTCAATGGCAATGGATTCAACTGTATTGCGATGAGAAACGATAATCTTCTTAGAGTCTTTATTGAATTCAAGAACTTTGAAATCGAGTTTCTCTTCCACTTTGGCATTTCCACCTTCCAGCTTAAGCAAATGTTTATTCGGGCAGAAAGCTTCTACGCCATACGGCAATTGTACCACAGCACCTTTTTCGTTTGCACTGATAATAGTTCCGGAATGAACTGAACCCACAGTGAAAACAGTTTCGAATACATCCCATGGATTTTCTTCGAGTTGTTTATGGCCAAGGCTCAATCGACGATTTTCAACATCCACATCCAGAACAACAACATCAATGCTTTCTCCGATCTTGGTGAATTCGGAAGGATGTTTGATCTTTTTAGACCAACTGAGATCCGAAATATGAATGAGTCCATCGATTCCTTCTTCAAGTTCCACAAAAATTCCGAAGTTGGTAAAGTTCCGCACTTTGGCTGTGTGCCTTGAGTTCTTAGGATATTTTTCAAGGATATTCTTCCACGGATCAGGAGTAAGTTGTTTTATTCCCAGTGACATTTTTCTTTCTTCGCGATCAAGTGTGAGAACAATAGTTTCTACTTCGTCGCCTACTTTAAGGAAATCCTGAGCGGAACGAAGATGTTGCGACCATGACATTTCGGAAACGTGAATGAGTCCTTCCACTCCAGGTTGAATTTCCACAAAAGCACCATAATCGGCGATCACCACAACTTTTCCTTTGATCTTATCACCAACTTTTAGTTCGGCACTCAATCCTTCCCACGGATGAGAAGAAAGTTGCTTGAGTCCGAGTGCAATTCGTTTTTTCTGATCGTCGAAATCAAGTATAACAACGTTGATCTTCTGATCCAGCTTTACAATTTCCTCAGGATGCGAGATGCGTCCCCAGGAAAGATCTGTGATGTGAATGAGACCATCCACTCCGCCGAGATCTACAAATACTCCGTAGCTGGTAATATTTTTCACTGTTCCTTCGAGCACCTGGCCTTTTTCAAGTTTGCTGATGATCTCTCTCTTCTGTGCTTCTAGTTCTTCTTCAATTAAAGCTTTGTGAGAAACAACAACGTTTTTAAATTCATTATTGATCTTGACAACTTTGAATTCCATGGTCTTTCCAACATAAATATCATAATCGCGAATAGGTTTCACGTCGATCTGTGATCCGGGCAAGAATGCTTCTATTCCGAATACGTCAACAATGAGTCCGCCTTTGGTGCGGCATTTCACAAATCCTTTGATTACTTCATCTCCTGTCAAAGCATTATTTACACGCTCCCACGATTTCATAGCGCGTGCTTTTTTATGAGAAAGAATAAGTTGTCCGTTTTTATCTTCCTGGCTTTCTACATAAACTTCTACATGATCTCCCAACTTCAGATCGGGATTGTAACGGAATTCAGACAAGGGAATAACTCCGTCTGATTTATAACCGATATTTACTACGACTTCTTTGTTATTTCGCGAAACTACAACACCATCGAGTAATTCATGATCACTGATAGATTTTAAAGTTCCACTATAAAGTGATTCAAGACGATCGAGTTCTTCCTTTGAATAAAGGTCCTGTTTTTTGCCGATAGAATTCCAATCGAAATCTGGTGTAACGGCTGCGGTTGTTTCTGTTGTTTCTGCCATTCTTGCTTTAATGATTCTGGTGAATAACACCTGGCTTTCTATTCCGGAATTTGAAAGCGGTTAGACATAAGGCGACCGGAACGCCTTTTTGAAAGGGAAACAAAGGTAAGAAAATATGCCACCTCCCTATCCGCTATCGCAGGATAAATTATTCAACATCTCGAAAGTGAATACATGAATTCATTTTATAAAGTATTTATTTTTATAAATAAGCCGAATCATTTGCTTTACAAGTATATAAGAAAAAAATAGATTCGCTTCAAACCGGAAGGGCTCGATTGGATTTGAATCCTGTCTTTTCTTAATAATTTGTGTCTAGAAAAGTTATCAGTTAGCGACCCTACTATTTGGTAAATCGAAAGATTGGTCTAAATTTGCGACTCGTTTTCGAATTCCTAAACAGTTAAAAAAATCAATCCAAAAAAAAATGAAAAAAGGATTACTTCTCGCTATGGGTGTGAGTGCAGCTTTTTCGCTTGCAGCTCAGGCTCCAAAAGTTGGTGGTGTAAAAAAGGTTGACCTTCGCCAGGAAAGAACAATTACTCTTGACGGAAGCAATGCAAATTTCTTTGCAAATGCTAACGCTGCTCAGCGTACTATCAACCCAAATGCTCCGCTTACACAAGGAACAAAATTTTCTAGTTCCTATAACGCATTCACACTGCTCGTTTCCCAGTCAAATTGCCTGACTGCAAACCAGGCATTGAACGTTGCTCTATTCACTCACCGTCTTAGCCAGGACTGGTCGCCTGATGCTAATACTGCTTCCGGTTACGGCGAATATAGCTGGACTACCGACTGCGGTACCACTTGGGATTCGGCTTACTATGCTGACAATACCGTACTCGGTAACCAGCGTTTCCGTTATCCTTCTGGTGGACTTATTAATCCACCTGCTAACACAACGCTTGCAAATGCTTACATGGTTGCAACAGGGCCATGGACAGACGGCGCAGGTTGGGGTGGATGGTATACCACCTACCAGACTATTGCAAATGCTTCTACGGCAACTACGGCAGTAAATACTCCTGGTCCTCTTATGGCTTTTCCTCGAATTGATATGCAATCATGTACAAACAATACAATTCACGTAACAGGCGGCCATTATGCAACTCCTACCGGAGCTACTCCTGCTGGTTATGATGGAGCCGTTATTCTAACAGGAACACTTGCAGGTTCTGTTGTAACATACACCTACGATTCAATTATGCCAAGCTTCCACGTTGCGCCTACTTCAGGAGCAACAGATAATTTCGAAGTTGCCCATCTTGCTTATTCCCCTGATGGAATGACGGGCTATTGTGTATTCTTTGGTGTTGATGCCGCTGCTACAACCCCAACAACTAGAACTTTCAGCCCGATCGCTTACAAAACTATTGATGCAGGTGTAACATGGACTGCAATTCCGATGTTTGACTTTACAACAATTCCTGTTATCATGAATCATCTTATTCCTGCTACAGGCGGATCTTACAAACCATGGTTCGATCAAAGCCAGGGATCAGATGTTGTAGTTGATAACAATGGCCAGCTTCACATTCTGTGCACGATCGGTTCAGGTGCTTCTGATGATAATGATTCACTCGGTTACACATGGACACTCACCGGACAGAGCGGAACTACAGCACGTCACTACATCTTTGACACTTACACAACGGCATCTGGCTGGAATTCATGGCTCGTTGATTCGTTGATGACCACAACTTCTACCAACACAACAATTTTCGTTGATGGTTCTAACTCCGGTGCAGCTTTCCCAACAGACGCTCGTATCCAGATTTCTTCAAATACGAGCCGTGATCACCTATTCTACATGTGGGTTGATAGCGATCCGCTTGCTCTTCAAGGAGAAAATGCTCTTCCTGATCTTTATGGAAAAGCTGTTGATCTTACGACAGGAAACTGGACAGCAAAAAAACAGTTCACTGCCACGCAGGATTTCTACTTCCACTTCGTTTCAAACGTAACGCTTACCAGTGGAGTGGATTTCCATGTCCCTGTGACTAATTCGATCGACCGTAGCGGTGGACATGATGTTGCAACTACATTCGATCACTATTACCTCTGCGGAGTTGATTTTCTTTCAACAGATTTTGTTGGCATCGCTGAGAACTCTGCTGCATTCGGATCTTTCAAAACATATCCGAACCCTGCAAATGATCAGGTTAATATTTCCTTAAACCTTATTAAATCCGGAGATGTTACCATCACATTGACCAATGCACTTGGTCAGATCGTTTCCGTAGAAAATCGCACAATGGCTTCTGGTGAGAATAATGTTCAACTGAACACTACTTCTCTCCAATCAGGCATTTACTTTGTAAATGTTGCTGCGAACGGAAGTTCATCTACTTCTAAAGTCGTTAAGCAATAATTGTTTTTGCTTTCAGAAAACTCCTTGTCTCCGGACAGGGAGTTTTTTTTGCGCCTAATCGTCATTTTACACTGAAACATGCTGCCATTATTTCTTCTTATTGATCAAAATCATCCCGGGGTATGCGATTTGCTTTATTGGAATTGAACGAATATTATTTTATTTGAAACAAAAAATTTTTCCTTATGAATCTCAATAATTTCACTTTGAAATCGCAGGAAGCCATTCAGCACGCACAACAGGTTGCGATGACTGCGAATAATCAGGCCGTTGAAACGGGGCATTTGCTGAAAGGAATTCTTGAAGTGGACGAGAACGTCACTCCTTTCCTTTTTAAAAAACTGAATGTGAATCCGAAATTGATCGAGCAGATAAACGACCGCATCGTTTCTTCTTATCCGAAAGTGAGTGGAGGCGGACAATATCTTTCCAATACAGCGAACCAAGCGGTAGTAAAAGCTATGAACAGCATTAAAGAATTCAAAGATGAATTTGTTTCGATCGAACATTTGCTCATTGGTATTCTTGAAGCCGGAGACCAGGTTTCTCAAATGATGAAAGACAATGGTGTAACATTGAAAGATCTTAAAGCTGCGATCAAAGATCTTCGCAAAGGAACGACGGTTACGAGCGCAACACAGGAAGAAACATATAACGCTCTTGGAAAATATGCGAATAACCTGAACGCACAGGCGCGTGCGGGAAAACTGGATCCTGTGATCGGTCGCGATGAAGAAATTCGCCGCGTGTTGCAGATCTTATCACGCAGAACAAAAAATAATCCGATCCTCGTTGGAGAACCCGGCGTGGGAAAAACTGCGATCGCAGAAGGAATTGCTCACCGCATCATCAACGGCGATATTCCTGAAAATCTCAAATCGAAACAAATATTTTCTCTTGATATGGGAGCGCTCATTGCCGGCGCTAAATACAAAGGAGAATTTGAAGAACGACTTAAGGCCGTGGTAAAAGAAGTCATCGGCTCCGAAGGTGATATCATTCTTTTCATTGATGAAATTCACACGCTCATTGGTGCCGGCGGAGGTGAAGGTGCAATGGATGCTGCGAATATTCTGAAGCCCGCACTCGCACGGGGGGAATTGCGCGCAATAGGCGCAACCACACTCAATGAATTCCAGAAATATTTTGAAAAAGATAAAGCACTCGAACGCCGTTTCCAGAAAGTTCTTGTAGATGAACCATCGGAAGAAGATGCGATCTCTATTCTACGCGGAATAAAAGAAAAATATGAAACGCATCACAAAGTGAGAATAAAAGATGAAGCGATCATTTCTGCAGTGGAACTTTCCACACGGTACATCAATGACCGTTTTCTTCCCGACAAAGCCATAGATCTTATTGATGAAGCGGCTTCCAAACTCAGAATGGAAATCAATTCCATGCCGGTAGAATTGGAAGATGTGGAAAGAAAGATCCGCCAGCTGGAAATTGAACGTGAAGCGATCAAACGCGAAAATGATAAAACAAAACTGGAAGAGCTGAACAAAGAGATCGCTGAACTCAATGACAAACGCGCCGATCTACGCGCACAATGGCAGAGTGAAAAAGAGGTGGTGGAAAATATTCAGAAGGAAAAAGAAAAAATTGAAGGACTCAAATTCGAAGCTGAGCAGGCAGAACGTTCAGGTGATTATGGAAAAGTTGCCGAGATCCGCTATGGAAGAATGAAAGAAGCAGAAGATCATCTTGAAAAAGCAAAAGCAAAACTTGCAGAAATGCAGGAGAGCGGAAACCCGATGATCAAAGAAGAAGTAGACAGCGAAGATATTGCCGGCGTTGTAAGTGCATGGACGGGAATCCCGGTAACACGCATGTTGCAGAGCGAACGGGAAAAACTTTTACATCTCGAAACAGAATTACACAAACGTGTCGTCGGACAAAATGAAGCCATCGAAGCAATTTCAGATGCTGTGCGCAGAAGCCGCTCCGGATTGCAGGACACAAAAAAACCGATCGGCTCATTTATTTTTCTCGGAACTACCGGCGTTGGAAAAACTGAATTAGCAAAAGCACTCGCAGAATTTTTATTCAACAATGAAAATTCGATGACGCGCATTGACATGAGCGAATACCAGGAGCGCCACGCCGTATCGCGTCTCGTGGGCGCTCCTCCCGGCTATGTGGGTTATGAAGAAGGCGGACAATTAACAGAAGCTGTGCGGAGAAAACCTTACAGCGTTATTCTTCTTGATGAAATTGAAAAAGCACATCCCGATGTTTTCAATATTCTTCTCCAGGTTCTTGACGACGGAAGATTGACGGACAACAAAGGCCGTGTAGTAAATTTTAAAAACGCGATCATAATAATGACTTCCAATATGGGATCGCATCTCATTCAGGAAAATTTCGAGAAGATGGACGACTCCAATAAAGATGAAATAATGGCGAAAACAAAAGTGGAAGTTTTCGATATGCTCAAAAAAACCATTCGCCCTGAATTCCTGAATCGCATTGATGAGATCATCATGTTCTCTCCGCTTACGCGCGAAGACGTGGAGCAGATCGTTCGCCTTCAATTCAAACAGGTGGAGAAAATGCTTCTTGAAAACGGAATTCAACTCAAAGCAAATGAAGATGCGGTCAAATGGCTGGCAGAACTCGGTTATGATCCGCAATTCGGTGCGCGGCCGGTAAAACGTTTGCTCCAGAAAAAAGTGCTGAATGAATTATCGAAACAGATCCTTGCCGGAAAAGTGAAAAAAGATGAAGTGATCGTGCTTGATGTATTCAACCAGGATATTGTTTTCAGGAAAGAAATTGAAAGTGATTCGAAACCAAAAAAGAAAAGTGTGAAGGGTTGAAAACAGGAGCAGCTGCAAGCAACACGCAGCAAAGGGAATTTAACCACGCATCGCTCATGCAGGCTGCTTCCTTACGGTCCCGGAAGACCGGTTTTTTTTCAGGCAGAAAAGAGGGTTGTTTTATAACACAACCACTGTATTCCGCTACATCCTGAAAAATTCTCCGTTGACTAATTTGTAGTTTGTTTCCGAAGAGCACACCTGGATTGATTCCCCGTCCCTCATCTTCCCGATGTCGTTGTAATCCAACCCATCGATATGCAGCGTTCCTTTTGTTTGCCAGGCGATCTTCAGATAATCGGGCTGGCATAATGAATGATCACAGCCGCCTTTGATGGAACAAAACACCACCACGTGCACCGGGTGATTGAATTGTGAAAGAAGACTGATATCTCGTGCGCATGCATGATTGTCCACAATGAGAATGATATCACCAAAAGGTTGCTTAGCCATTTTTACACCCTCGATGAGCGCTTCCACATAATTATCCGGAACATCGGAATCTGTGCTTTTGTCAATGACTGAATTCATAAAAACAACCAGTTTGTCGAGTGTAAGTGCCGGCGTGTAATATAATCCGCCGGTTTCCCCGATCTTTTTTTCTGAAGTTGCTTTTGCATCTCCGTCGTTGAAAAAAACGAATTGTGATTCCGGGTTCTCGTTCTGATTTTTTGAAAACCAGGCGGTCAGATCATCGTCGATGTACTTCATTCCCTTACTGGCATCACAGATCACAAGCGGATTTTTCCAGTTGTTCCGATCGAATAAAGACATTATTCCATTGCCCTGATATTTTATTTCCTGGGCGAAACGAACGGAATCAGCTTTTGCCCGTTCAGCTTCGGCGGCCTCCCTTTCCTGCTCTTCTTTTTTCTGCCGCTCATATTCTTTAGTGCCGATATATTCGAACGACCATTCCTGGTCACTCGTTCCGCGGCTGTACTTGCATTCAGTGAATTCAAAATTTTTATGATAATAAAAACTCAGGTCGTAATCATCGCCTTTCGGAAGATACATCACGAGTTTTCCCTGCGAATCAGTTGTTCCCTTAAAAGCTTTTTTTCTTTTTCTGCCAATGAGCGTTACTCTTTCCCCGGCAAGCGGGCCATTGTGAAGATCGGTGAGTGCGAGTGTGATGTGCACATAGTTGTAATGATCGCCGGGCAAAGGATGATAGGATGAACCGAACCACGTAGTGTCGGGCAACGCATTGGCATAATCATCTACCGCTTTTTTTTCTGCATCATTCATTACGAAATTTTTTTCTTCCTGCACCATATTCCTGCTGTACCACATCGATGAAGTCATTGTAGCGCCTGGAGCATCGGGAACATCAATGAATTTTTTGTCTGTGTAATCGAGGATCACGATGCGGTAAGTTGCATTCCCGGGAACGGCAATCGTTACCTGTCCATTTGCATCCGTTGTTCCTTTGTAAGAAGTATTCGCAACAGAATCTTCCAGTGTTACACTCATGTTGGAATGATAACCGCCTTCCGTAGCGAGGAGTGTCAGTTTCACATTCACATCCTGGCAAAATGCTTTGCAAAATGCGAGGACAAATAAAAGGGAGATGATTCGTTTCATTTTGATTTGGTTTTAAAATGAAACGCGGTGAAAATTATTTTCTTGCCAAATAAAAAATAAAGTTGTTTATGCTGTTCCTTTTTCCGCGCGACGCGTTATGCAGAATTAAGTTTCACTTTGCTGTTCATTTATTTGCTCCAAAATTTGTTAAATGGCCAGACTAAGGAGTGTTTCCGGACGTCTTAATGGTAAAGAAGGATAGTGTCAACAGTTTAATACTTATTGTCATGAAACGTCAGAAAAATCAAAGCCCGCCGGTACTTCCTGGAGACCGGATCAAACTGAGGCTGAACAACAGAACGATCATCATCGTACGCTCCATGGAAGCTGTGAAAATGTGGCTCACGCGCTTCCCGGGCGCGCAGATCATTCCCTGAAAGAGTATTTGTTTAACCGAAGAATACATCCCCGAAAAGGCCTCTCGCTTAGAGAGGTTTTTTCATTTCTGACCATATGAAAATTTCCATTGACACTCTTAAATTCATTAGTTGCTCCCCGTTCAACGGGCAAAAAGGGTCAGTCGTCGGAAATAAGCGTAAAATAGAAGAATTTACGGGTTGCCGCATCGTTTTTTCCCTTTCATTTGTAGGCAAATCAATCTATTATCTTCTAATAAATAAATGAAATGAGACCTCTGGTTTTAACGAAAGAAAGTACAGCACTCAAAGCAAGATTCCGTAAACCCGTGCAGAAGCCTGCTCCTGAAGGAAACGTGATCAAATTGCAGGTGGATTACCGTACAACGATTTCTGTGCGCAGCAAAGAAGCGCTTGACATGTGGATGAAAAAATATCCGAACGCAAAAGTGATCAACGGATAACAAGAATAAAATTTCAAATTCTAAAAGACAAATTTCAATTTGGGATTTGTCTTTTTTATTTTTTTTATTTTCCTACTCTATCTTATCTTCAATCTCATCCATCTTATCTTCCGTGTAGGGGCCGGAAGTAACGTAAACTATTTTTCCTGTTTTATCGAGTACAAAAATGTACGGTAATTTTTTATCATCCATTCCAAGCGGAACTTTGTAAGCATCAAGCTCACCGCGATACACAAGAACATGCGGCTGAATGTCGGCTTGGATTTCCTGTTTCATTTTTGCTTTTGCTCCCGCAGCAGCTGCGGCCTTGGTGCCTGTGAACATGGGAACGAAATAAAGATTCACATCGTAAGCATCAGACATGAGTTCGGTTTTCGCAATGAATTTATCATACGCAGGTTCGTACCACGTTTTCAGATCTTTTTCCGCATCTTCCGAATAAGCAAGGCAGATGATGCTCGACTTGCCTTTGGTATCATTCGGAATGTGCATGGTTTTATCGTCCAGCGTTTCTCCCTGCAGATCGGGAAACATCTGCCCCACGGGTGAAGAAACAAAAAATGTTACGGAGAGAAATGAAATGGTGAGAAGTATGGTTTTCATCACTAAATTTATTTCCCGAAAATAAACAAATATCCTGCCGCAGGTTTTATTGAACGAACATGAAAACATTTTATTATTCACTTTTTATCCTCACTCTTTTTCTATGTTCCTGCAAACATCAGAAAAGTGTGACCACGACTACTACCACCAATACCAACGATGTGCAATCGAGCGACCAGACGAAAGTTCCGAATGATATGCAGGTTATTGTTACAGAAGATATGCTGAATAAATGTTTGAAGGCGCTGGGCCCTATTTCCGGAAAAGAACCGTACGACATCACGATCATAAAAGATACTTTCACCTGGGTGCTGAAAAATTCATTACTCCATTTACAACAGGGAAAAGCCACATTCACTACGGATGTTACCGTTATCGCGGGCGCGCTCACCTACACCACGCCATGCGTTGGAGATGTGAGCATTTGGTTCGACCGGAAAAAAAATCTCATCAACGTGAAGATCATGCATTGCTTCATTGACATTTACACAAAAGTCTGGGGAATAAAATATCACATCACCACGTATGATCTTGCAGGGCAATTCAAAGATCCTTTCACATTCGCGGGGCCGACAGCTACATCAACAGAAGAAGATATGGAAATGCCCGACGGATCTATAAGAAAATTATATATGGTAGCGACGGATAGTGCGCTGGTCGTTGAAGACAAAAAAATAATTGTGTCGTGCGAGATTGCTTTCTCTCTTACTCCTCCCGCAGCCAACGGCGCTAAATAAAATTCCTGCGAAAATTTAATGCTATCCCGAAACTTTCTGATTCAGCAGTTCATTCAGTTTTTTCGTGGTGACATTAGAATATTTTTTTGCGCGGTAAGAAGACACCCAGGTGATCCCGTTGACGGCATTCGTCAGAAAAATTTCATCCGAATTCAACAGCACACTTAATGGAAGCGGAACTTCATAAACAGCGATCCGGTTTTCATTGGCAATATCCATAATCACACCACGCATCACTCCATTCACACAACCTTCAGAAAGCGGGCTGGTATAAAGCACACCGTTTTTCACCGCGAAAACATTCGAGCCCGTGGCTTCTATCACATTTCCATTCTGGTTGATGAGTACACTATCATCGACGTTCATTTTTTTCGAATACAATGCAGCCAGAACATACAACTGCGCATTGGAAGTTTTTAATGCTGAAAGTTTATTCACCGGCTTGCGGATATCCTGGTACAATTCAATTGAAATTCCTTTTTCATTCAGGATGAAATCCTGCTGATCGAATTCCCACATCTCGAGCAACCACGAAGCATCGTTCACCAACGGATGATAATATCCTCCGTCGTTCCTGAAAACAGAAAGACGCAAACGTGCATTGCCCGGAATATTATTTTTTTCTGCAAGCTTCAGGCTCCATTCTTCAAGCGATTTTGAAACAAAATTATCGGGTAAGCGAAGCTGCAACAAGTTTACACCCGCCATCATCCGCTGGAGGTGACGCTGCGCAAAACATAATTTACCGCCAATGAGACGCATGCTTTCGAAAATTCCATCACCATAACGAAACGAGCGGTTGCGGGAAGTGAAAAGCGGTTCTGAAGACGATCGCTCTTCGCCATTAAGAAAAAGACAGGGAGATTGCTTCTGCTGCATAATGACACGACAATATACGAATATCTACTGCGTAAGTTACCGGAGAAACGTTTCCTGCGATGAAATGAGAAGCAGAAAATCATTCCACAAATGTGGTTTGATAATAATAGGAATTACAAATCCCCAGACCGCTCCCCAGAAATGTGCGTCGTGCCCGATGTTGCCCACATTTCTACGTGCGAGCAGGTACGAAATGAGCAGAAAAAATAATCCGTAGATCCACGCCTGCACCGGAATAGGAAGAATAAAAAGTGTGATGCGGCTCATTGGGAAAAGAAGAATGCTTGTGAAAATAATTGCACTCACTGCACCCGAAGCGCCGAGCGCATTATAATTCACATTATCGCGATGTTTGAAAAAAGAATAAACAGAAGAAACGAATAATCCGCCAACATAAATGAGCAGGTAATAAAATGTTCCCATGCCCGGCCCGAAAAGTTCATCCGATTTAAAAGCACGTTCTACATTCACACCAAAAAAATAAAGTGAAAGCATATTGAAAAGTAAATGAGCAAAATCGGCGTGCAGCAAACCATGCGTGAAAAAACGAAACCATTCCCTGCGATGTGCAATGGCATAAGCGTTGAACATGTACCGCATTTTCAAAACCGGATCATTCATGGCCGTGATGTATGCAACACACGTGATCCCGATGATCATGTAAGTGAGAATGGCATTCATCCGCGCAGGTATTTTCCGTTGTTCATGAATTCAGATGATCTTCCTTTGGGAATGGAAAGTGATTCCCATCTTTCTCCTTTAATTTTTTTCGCGAGCTGAACGATCTGTCCCGAGTGATAACCATAATGCGACAACTGCCGGAGCAGGGCCTGCACCACGGTAAGTTCTTCACCCCTGATCTTGATCACCGACGCTAATTCTTTTTCTTTTAAATTTTCAAGAAGAGTAAAAAGTATTTTCCACGCCGACTCCCATTTATTCATAAGTTCTTTCCTGGAAATATCCTGTTCTTCGAATTCAGAATCGCGGTTTCTCCAGGGCTTCTCACCGTCTGTCGTAAAAAAATCAGTGAACCTGGAAATAAGATTTCCGGCAACGTGCTGCACCAGTATCTTCACACTGTTCTCATTTTCGCTTTCACGGAATGAGAATTCATTTTCATCCAGCCGTTCCGCAGCTTTTTCCGATAGCTGTTTCAGTTTCCGGAATTCTACGACAAGGGTTGTGCTAAAATGCAACCCTATACTTTTTTCTACCATGTTTCAATATTGAAAAAGAAAAACACGCAGGCCGCCTCTTCCCTGTCGCATCCTGCTGCCGAACCGATGTAACTGCCGGAACCGTCTCGCACATCGCCACTGTCGCTGATCGATCCTACAAAACTTCCGGAAGAATTGCGCACATCGCCGCTGCTGCTCACTTGTCCCATATAAGAACCGGAAGAATTGCGGAGGGTGCCGTCACTCTCGATATGGCCGACATAAGAACCCGATGCATTGCGGATGTCGCCGTTCGAATCGAATTTTCCGCAATAGGACCCGGAAGAATTGCGAACGGTACCGTCACTTTCAATTTTTCCTGTATAGGAGCCGGAGGAATTCCGCATGTCCTGCGAAAAAATAAAAGTGGAAAAGAGAAATCCGAGTACGAAGAAAATTGTTTTCATGTGGAGGATTTTTAGAGGCTGTTTAAAATTCATTTTTTGGAATTGTTATGATGCCATTTTTGTTCAGACGAGACGCATTTTGCAGGCCATAGTGGAGCGACTACGGCCAAGAAATGCAACGAAGGATGGACAAAAATGGCGCATAACAAAACAGAAGGATGAAATTTAAACAGCCTCTTAATAGCCGGTAATTGTTTTTGTTTCCTAAAGATAGTTCACTTATCCAGATTTCTTTCAATATATTTTTCATTCGGCAATAATGAATTCTGGATTCTCTTTGCATAATGAATGGAATCGAGAATTTCTTTTTGTTTTTCTTCCAGAATATCTTTTTGACTGCTGATGACCCGGTTCTTTTTCTTGTTCAGCCAAAGGCTGCGCAGGATTACACCCGCGAGCAGGAGCACGAGAAGCAATCCTGCCGAAACTGTGTAAATGATCAGTTGTTGTTTTTTCTTTTCCTGTAAGGCCTGTGCATTTTTTACATCCTGGGTATTTTTTATTTCCAGTTCTTTCTTTTCAAATTCATAATTCATTTCATTGCGCGTTACTTCCCTCTCCTTGTCATTATTGAAAATGGAATCCTTCGCCTCTGAAAAATTCACATAGTGATCGAGCGCGTCCTGGTATTTCCCTTCCTTCCGGTATAAATTGCTCAGTGTTTCTTCGAAAATTTTTATTTTGGCCAGTGCCTTGAGCTCTGTTGACATAGCGATCGCTTTTTGCAGGTAGAACTCCGCCTTTTCATTTTCATCCATCGCCATGTAAAGCGATCCTATAGATCCCAGTGTATTCGCCTCTACAAGTTTACTTCCGCTCGTATCCGCTATTTGCAATGTACGCGAATAAATTTCAAGCGCAGGAGAAAAATAATTTTGCAGAGCAAGTGAACGATCACCTTTCAAAAGAACAGAATCTCCCTGTTGTTTTAAAACGATCCCGATGTTGCCGAGATCACCACAAATTCTTGACAAATCGCCATTTGCCGAATCGATGAAATAAGAACGATGATAATACTCAAGCGCTTTTTGAAACTGGTTCATATTCGAATAAGCAGTTCCAATGTTGTTCAGTTTCGTTCCAACCGAATTTCCTGATCCGCCATCTTCTGCGATCTCCAATCCTTTCAAAAGATATTCGAGCGCTTTGGAATATTCTTTCTGATCATCATACAGCACACCGATATTCCCGAGTGTATTTCCCCTCAGTTCTTTGTCGCCCGATTTGTCTGCAATAGCCAGCGCACGAAAATCATAAGTAAGTGCTTTGGCAAAATCGCCCTGCGACTGGTAGATATTCGCAATGTTGCCGAGTACTTTTGCTTCACCGGTGGAATCCTGAAGTTCTTTCCAGAGATTCATCGATTCATTATAATCGCGTAATGCATTGGCAAAATCTGATTTGAAATAATAAAATGCGCCCGACTCGATCAGGCATTTTGCCTGTCCGCGTTTTCCTGTGAGCATCAGCACTGAATCGCGTGATGATGCAAGCGAATCGGAAATTTTCACTGCTTGTGAATTAAGCAGAAGAGAAGTATCGGTATTATTTTTATGTTTTTGCCATGCTAATTCTACCAGCAGGTTTATTCTGTCGGAATCATTCGCAGTTTTTTTGAGAAAAAAAAGAAGTGAATCGGCATTGGTTGTCAAAGGATAATGTGATCTTGGCCCGGCGAAATGTGTTTGCCCGTTTTTTTTCTCCGCAGAATTACAACGACAGAGAAAAACAAAAATAAAAAAATAAAAAATGTATTTCATCGGAAAAAAATAAAAGCGGGATTCATGACATGTGAAGGTTTCTTTCGATCTATTTTTCCTTGGGAAGCAACGGCAGCTGAATTCTTGAGAATATTCCCCGCCGAGTCGGGATTCAACTGCGCTTTCTGGGCAAAACTTACTGTTGCGCTGAACGGGATTACAAAAAATAAGAAGAAAGAAATCCGCTTCATCTTTCAAATATAACTAAAGGTAAAAGCGCCGCGAAAGATTGTTTTCCCAATGAGAAATTATTTCCCGGCAGCCGTTCCGCGCGCTTCCTTCCATTCCCTTTTTTGCTATCTTAGTCCTATCGCCTTATGCGCTTTATTCACGACGACACCATTGTTGCACTGGCCACTGCTCACGGCACCTCCGCCATTGCCATCATCCGCATTTCAGGAAAAAATACTTTTCAGATCTGTGAAAATATTTTCCGCAACAAAAAAGGCGACGCGGTAAAAATTGCTGATCTCCATTCACACACCGTTCATTTCGGAACCATCGTTGAAAAAGATATTATTCTCGATGAAGTGCTGCTCACCGTTTTCAAAAATCCACATTCCTATACCGGCGAAGATTGCGTAGAGATATCCTGCCACGGTTCTGTTTTCATTCAACAACAATTGCTGAGCTTACTCGTACGTCATGGTGCGCGTCTTGCAGAGGCAGGCGAATTTACTTTGCGCGCATTCCTCCACGGAAAATTCGATCTCTCGCAGGCAGAAGCTGTAGCTGATCTCATTGCTTCGCAATCTTCCGCTTCACACCAGGTAGCGATGCAGCACATGCGCGGAGGATTTTCTTCTAAAATAAAAACACTGCGTGAGAATCTTGTGAATTTTGCATCACTCATTGAGCTCGAACTCGATTTCAGTGAAGAAGATGTGGAATTTGCCAATCGTGAAGACCTGAAAAAATTATTGTACACAATCCAGAGTCTCATTCAGCGCCTGGTCGATTCCTTTGAAGTGGGCAACGTGATCAAAAATGGAATACCGGTAGCGATAGTAGGTAAACCAAATTCCGGAAAAAGTACATTGCTGAATTCCATTCTCGAAGAAGAGCGCGCCATTGTTTCTGAAATTCCGGGAACAACGAGAGATACGATCGAAGATGAAATTACTATTGATGGAATTCTCTTCCGTTTCATCGATACGGCTGGTTTGCGTGAAACGAATGACATCATCGAATCCATTGGCGTTACGCGCGCCGTGGAAAAAATGAAGCAGAGTTCCATTGTCATTTATCTTTTTGATGTGCATGAATTATCGAGCGGAGAACTGAAGATCGCTTTATCGGAACTCAAAAGCCATATTCACGGGGCGCAGTTGCTGGTGGTTGGAAATAAAATTGACAAAGAAAATTTTTCGGAGATACAGAAAGAATTCTCCGGCTTCGAAGTGCTTTTCATTTCTGCAAAAGAAAAATTATACATCGACGATCTGAAAATGAAATTAGTTGCACTCTTCGACAATCGCACGGTGAATGTAACGGAGACCATCGTCACGAACGCGCGCCACGTGGAAGCGCTGCGCAATGCGGGCGCGGCCATACAGCGCACGAT
This sequence comes from Bacteroidota bacterium, assembly GCA_016194975.1. Lineage (NCBI taxonomy): Bacteria > Pseudomonadati > Bacteroidota > Bacteroidota bacterium. Next base: position 33,622 of record JACQAM010000006.1, on the reverse strand, counting down.
AGAAGGATTGGACAAACATCTTTCCGGCGATCTTCTCGCGCAAGACATCCGGGAAGGGCTTCATCATTTGGGAATCATCACCGGGGAAATTTCTACGGATGATCTGCTGGAAAATATTTTTTCGAAGTTCTGCATCGGGAAGTAGAGCGCCGAAAACATCGGCAAACAAATCCTAAGATTTATTTCATTTTACGCGCTTTCTCCAATGAAATATTGGCGCTAATCTCCTACCTTATTCTTTCCCTTTGTTTAGTGAGTAAGGTTATAAAAACTCATGCGATCGGAAAAGGCAAACTATACGTGAAGAGAATTGATATTGACCAATTATACCTGCAGAAATGTAAAACCATTTTTTTGAAGTTTCAATTTTTTCTTCAAAACAGGTGTTTCTACCTGTTTGCCGCAGGTATAAACACCTGTTTTCATTAACGTCCCCCTATGATTAAAAAAAGCTGTCACCGCAGAATTGTAATGGAGTGATTAAAATGATTTACTTTTTCAGTCCATTTCAGAATGTTTTTTTTCCTGAATAATAAAAACGACAATGAAAAAAATCTTATGCATACACGGAATTGGTCATAAAGACGTTTCAATCGACACATGGAGTAAAGACTGGGAAAATGCGATTTTGAAAAGTTCCGGGCTGGATAAAAAAAATGTTGAATTTTCTTTTTTGAAGTATGATTATCTTTTTGAACAACGCGCCGATGCTACCGGAGGTGTTCAATATGAAGAAGGAATAAAAATTTTAATTCAAAGTTGGTTGAGTGAGGCGTGGAAGGATGCGACGGGTCGGGCACTAACGGATACTATGAGCCGGGGAATAAAAGACAATATCCGCTGGTACGCTGGAATGCCTGCACAATTTGCTGCGGATGAAATTCTCCGGACTCAATTGCGTGATCTTCTTAATAAGACGTTAGCTGAATTTCAACCTGATCTTGTGTATGCACACAGCCTGGGTACGCTCATCACGTATGATACGCTCGCAAGAAAAGATGAGCAACTTAAATTTATCCTCGTAACATCCGGTGCACAGATCGGGCATCCTGCCCTACTGAAAACATTCGGCGGAAAGATCGTCGACCTGAATGTGAAGTTCTGGTTCAATTTCCATAACGAGCACGATAGGGTTTTCGCATCGCGTCCGATTGATCTTCGTGCTCCGAATTTTTCTGAGATCGAAACTCCATTCAGGCATGGCGGTATCAATCATGAAGTCACGTGTTATATGCAGCATGAAAACGCAGTTGCGCAAGCGTGGCCGGAAATTGTAAAAATGCTTTCCGAAACAATTCCTACACCCCGGTTTCTTTCAGGACGCAGAGCACTTGCTACAAAATCTACGAAGCAAACAAAAAAAGCTTTACTCGTAGGTATAAATGATTATCCCGATCCGGCGAATCAGTTGAACGGTTGTATGAATGATGCATTCCGTGTGAGCGAAGTGTTGCAGGAAATGGGATTTGATCCCGACGAGATAAGAGTTGTGTTCAATGAACGTGCTACCAGTACAAATCTCCGGAGCAGGATGGACTGGTTGCTTTCTGATGCAAAAGATGGAGACCAGCGTTTCTTTTTTTATAGTGGACATGGCGCACAGATCCCTTCTTCACACAACGATGAAGAGGCCGATCATAAAGATGAATGTCTTGTGACGTATGATTTCGATTGGACAAGAGAACATTCCTACACGGACAAAGAATTTCTTCAGGCTTACAGCCAGCTTTCTTATGGAGTAGATTTTATTACCATGCTGGATTGTTGTCACTCCGGGGGAATGACAAGAGATGGATCTTTCAAACCAAGAGGTATAGATCCTCCTGATGACATCCGTCATCGGGAAATAAAATGGGATGCGCAACGCGAGATGTGGATACCTAGGGAAATAAGTCTTGCAAAGAAAAAATTCTTCGGTAAAGAATCGAAAGCAGATTTATATACCGGCGAAGACGGCGGAACCTACCGGTTCGGAAGAGCCGTTCCGTTGTGGACAGATGTGAAATCATTCGAGAAGGCAAAAGAAAATTTCGGACATAAAGGGCCATACACTCCGCTCATTCTCGAAGCATGCCAGGAAAAAGAGTATTCCTATGAATACAAACATGGCGTTACTTCCTATGGCGCATTCACATATTCGATCACAACAATTCTGAGAAAGCTTCAGCGACAAAAGAAAAAAGTATCGTACACAGAACTGGTGAAACAGACAACTGAATTGCTGAATGAACTGACCTATGATCAGCACCCTGTCGTTGTAGGTCCGGCTGAAAAAGTGAAAAGCAATGTTCCACTCCTGAATATCTGAATCGATTGAATTTTAAATTGTTTTCTAAAAAACAAAATCATGCCGACAACAAGCCCTTCCGCTCCGATTTCTCCGAATGCCGGAGCATCAGTTGAAAGTGAAAATCCATTTGCAGGACATAGTCCCGGAAAATTCCAGCCGTTGCCTGCTCCCTCAGGAAAATTTCCTTTTCGTCTTCCTCTTGAAAAAGTTTTGGGAAAAAATCTAGGCAAAAAGAAAATGGTTTTCTATACGATCGGTGATACCGGTGGAATAAAAGATCCGAAGCCACAGCATCTTGTAAACCGGAAAATGGAAGAGCAGATCGCTGTGACAAAAAAGAAAGAAGACAGAGCGCTGTTCTTGTATCATCTTGGTGACGTTGTTTATTTCAACGGGGAAGAAAAAGAATATTTTAATCAGTTCTTCGAGCCATACATTCATTTTCCTGCCCCGATATTCGCCATTCCCGGAAATCACGATGGTGATATTGATGCATCTGATTCTAATCCGCCGGAAAGTCTGAAAGCGTTCACAAAAGTTTTCTGTGACACGAAAGCGAGAACTTTGGGTATTGCCGGAGAAGCGAAAAGAAAAAGTATGATCCAGCCGAATGTCTACTGGACACTACAGGCACCTCTTGCGAATATTATCGGGCTTTATTCAAATGTTCCGTCTGAAGGAAGAATAAAAGAAGATCAGCGCGCATGGTTCATCAATGAACTGACGGAAGCACAAAAGCAACGAAAAGAAAAAGCAATTATTGTTTCGCTTCATCATCCACCTTACTCGATCGACAGCAATCACGGTGCGAGCGGAATTATGAAAAATTTTCTCGACAAAGCATTCGAAGAGTCCGGCGTTTATCCCGATCTCATTCTTGCAGGACACGTACACAATTATCAGCGCTACACAAGAAAATATTCTTCAGGACAGGAGTTACCATACATCGTTGCGGGCGCGGGCGGATACTGGCACCTGCACAATCTCGATTCGAAAGCAAATCCTGTTTATGTTCCGAACGATACTTTTTTTGAAAATGTGGTGCTCGAAGAATTCTGCGACAACCGTCATGGATTTCTGCGGATCACAATCGAGAAAAAAGGAAAGCAGAGAATTCTTTCCGGAGAATATTTTACAGTACCGTATCCACAGGAATCATGGAGTGCACCGGAAGAATTGTATGATTATTTCAAAATAGATCTTAACGCAGGAAAAATTTCGAATATAAAACAGCACTGAAAATTACAGAACCTGTATTTTTATGAAGTATTCCGTAATGGAAACGGATCCTTTGAATCCGCTCTCGTTGCGGAAAAATCCGCCTGTAAAAGTTTCACCGAGCCAGAAAGGAAGTGGTGAAGCATAATCATCATCACCGATCGAAGAAAAAAGTATCGCAATTTTATCGTCAGAACTTGAACTTGATTTAAGATAGACGACTCCCTTTGTTCCCCCGATTCCCACACTTTCTATTTTCCAAACGTATCCTGAAGGAACTGCTATAGAAGAATCAGTATTGGGAGCAAGAGTGAGTATGAAAACGCGATTAAAAGTAAGTTCGTAGGTAGCCATAGATCAGAATTTTAAAAATCGATCAGTTCATCTGAATTTAACGAACTAAAATAAGTCTGAATGTATCAACTCTGCTCTTCATTATTATCTGTTCAATTTATTTGATGTGAAAATTATGTAGTTTTTTAAGGGCTTCTTTTTTAACCATCAGGCAACTACGTAAAGTGTTTCTATTTTATTTGGCTCTTAAACCGAAAAAACTGTCGAGCGATTAAAAAACTTAGTTGCTAAATTCATTAGCAAAATTTTTTCTTCCATTTTTCATTCCAAAAAATGACAGACAAATCTTAACGATTTTTTTGGAAGAGCTCTCAGAATGTTGCTGTAAAAAAAGAACTTCTACAAAACGTATTTATAGTTCTCAGTCAACCGTTTACATTTTTGGTTAATATTTTTTTCAAGCAACTGTTCTGAAAATCTGTCCGTGCAAAAGATTTCTGAATAGAGCATCTTTGGAAAACTCAAAAATAATTCTGAAGAAGCCGGATAAAAAATAATCCCAATATAAATGCCTCCTGTAGTACCCAAAGACATTCTCATAAGTTATTTCCAGTCGGGCGACGAACCAACTGCGGCGCAATTTGCAACATTGATCGGTTCGACGGCGAATCTCATAGACGATCGCTACTTACTCGGCTTGCGCACTTATGATCAATTAAAAAATTATCTCATTGGTGATGCAGCGATTTACAGCAATGCAGTTTATCAATGTATTGCTAACACAACAGGTCCTTTCAATCCGATGAAATGGCAAGTGATTGCTTCACTGGGATCTCCGGTATTCGCGGGTACCTGGAATGCCATCACAAATACTCCTACTCTAGCAAGCGGTGTAGGAACACAGAGTTTTTATTATGTTGTTTCTGACGCAAGCTCGATTCCTTCAGAAAACACAACGCTAGATGGAATCAACGATTGGGTTATTGGCGATTGGGCAATTTTCAGTGGTGCTGTGTGGCAAAAAGTGAGTCAGTCGCGTGTGCCCGTTAAAGCGATTGATGTTGTCTTTGATCCGACTCCTGAAATACAAACAGACAATGTTCAGGATGCGATTGAAGAAGTTCAGGCTAACCTAGAATCAGGTCTCGCTACCAAGCAGGATGAACTTACTTTTTCTGTCAATCGCATTCCTTATGCTGATGGAGTCCATTCATTGGGTGACAGTGTCCTGTCGAATGAGACTGACGGCGTCTCTATCGATAATACAAAGGTCTTCAGGAGTGCCGTTGCGAATAAGTCGCAGATTAATTTCGGTGCGACGAATGACAGCATTGAACTTTCTACAGATGGCGGCAATGAAAATGAGTCTACACTACTTCTGACGACCGGTGTGGTCACACTCAAACATGCTGATAATGGAGAACTCCTTATTGAACCCGGAGCCGACACTCTTGGAAAAGTAACATTAAAGACCAATACTGGAAGCGGATTCACTGCGACTACAGATATCGCACAGGTTGTGAATGCGCAGACATCTGTAAAAGTATTCTCCACCGGAACGATTGAAACCACTTCGACCATTCTTAAAATAAGTTCGGCAACGATCAACACACCGAATCTTACAGCATCCACGGTTCCTTATGTAAATGCTTCGAAGAATATTGTGTCTTCATCTGTTACACCTACCGAACTCGGATACATTTCCGGATTGACTTCTTCTGCCCAAGCGCAACTTGACGGAAAAGTGGATCTGTCCGGCGATACGATGACGGGCGACCTTATCCTGAATGCTGATCCTTCCAGTGCACTTGGCGCAGCAACTAAACAGTACACTGATACAAAAGTTGCGAAGAGTGGATCGACAATGACGGGTGATCTTATCCTCAACGCTGATCCTTCTGCTGCTCTCGGAGCTGCAACCAAACAATATGTTGATGCAGTTCAAACTAATGTAAATACTAAAGTCAGCAAGAGTGGTGATACCATGAGTGGATTGCTTGTTCTAAGTGGTGATCCTCCTGCTGCTCTCGGCGCTTCAACAAAACAGTACACTGATACAAAAGTTGCGAAGAGTGGATCGACAATGACAGGTGACCTTATCCTCAACGCTGATCCTTCCCTTGATCTCGGCGCCTCAACAAAGCAATACACTGATACAAAAGTTGCGAAGAGCGGATCGACGATGACAGGATTACTAGTACTCAGTGCCGATCCTTCTGCTCTTCTCGGTGCTGCGACCAAACAATATGTGGATGCGGTTCAAACGAACGTCAATAATAAAGTCAGCAAGACTGGTGATACCATGAGTGGATTGCTCCTTCTGAGCGGTGATCCTTCTGCTGCTCTCGGCGCTTCAACAAAACAGTACACTGATACAAAAGTTGCGAAGAGTGGATCGACAATGACAGGTGATCTCATTCTCAACGCTGATCCTTCCCTTGATCTCGGCGCCGCAACAAAGCAATACGCTGATTCAAAAGTTGCGAAGAGCGGATCAACAATGACAGGATTACTGGTGCTCAGTGCCGATCCTTCAGCTCTTCTCGGTGCTGCGACCAAACAATATGTAGATGCGGTGCAGACGAGTGCGAATACGAAAGTGAGTAAGAGCGGCGATACGATGTCCGGCTTTCTCACGCTCTCTGCAGATCCTACTGCAAGTCTTCATGCTTCCACAAAAAATTATGTTGATGCAAAATTCGCAGCAGTTCCTTCGCAGGTAAAAGTTGTTACGGTTCCTATTACGTTCAACGGAGCTTACGCGATTACAAATCCTGCCGACACATGGGGGCGCATCGGGCTTGAAGTAACTATTCCGAATACCACAGATATTTTTCCATCTGCAGTTTCCTTTACCACCAAACTCATCATTGATTACAATACTACCGGCGGGTCAACAGGAAGAATTGCTTTGCTTGACTGGAACAACAACCTCTCTGGAACATTTGTTCCGGTTGCTGGTACTGATAACGCAGTTGTATCAACAGGCAATGTGTGGACCAAACAGACATTCAGCTTTGCAGCCGGAGTACTAAGTGGTGGCAAGACCTATTCGCTCATGATTCAGCGAAACGGAGGGACGGGTGCCATGCAAATGGAAGGTGCCACACTAGTTCTTACATATTCATAATAACGCATCATGAAAGAAGTAACAGAAATATTTGGTAAGAATTTTATGCTCACAGGAGGTAATGAAGATCCCCGCGATCTTGATTTCACTTTCTACACGCATGAAAAAGTGATCAGCAATCCAGATGGCACACCTGACCAGAAAGAGTATTACATGAATTATGACGCCGGCACAAATGAATTTTCCGATCTCGCAGTGCACTGTAGCTACACTTATACCTATGACTCGGGTGTCCTCACGAAACGAGTGGAAGATATTGAATGGTATTTCACAGATGAGAGTGTTGGTGTAAACAGGCAGTTGGTACAGGTTTTTGAATAATACTATTAAGAAAGCAAAATGATAGGTGAAGCACTTGAATTTTTGACGAACGAGATAAACTCTTATCTCCTTTTGAAGAATGCCCCTGTTTCAGGAATGGCGACTGAGATCGTATTGACCAATGTGGCTGCTGAAGATGGTAACTGGGCAATTCCTCCTAAAACACTTGGGCTTTCTCTTATCAATATTGAAGAGGAGCGCGTTTTTAAGGAACAACAAACTGCTTTCAGGAATGAGAAAGGCGACATCGAACATTATAACCCGAATATCAAACTCAATCTCTACGTTCTTATCAGTGCTAATTTTGCTTCCGGCGATGCAGGTGGAGCAGTTAATACAACCGGTATTTACGCCGAAGGATTAAAACAGCTTTCATACGTGATAAGTTTTTTCCAGGGAAAATATGTTTTCACGACTGATAATTCGCCGCTTCTTCCTGCAGTGTTACAAAAACTTGTTGTAGAAATTCACTCCTACTCTTTTGAGCAGCAGTACAATTTCTGGACGGTGGTCGGTGCGAAATACCTGCCTTCAGTTCTTTATAAGGTGCGAATGCTTACCTATCAGGAAAAACTCCTGCTCGATCAGCAACCACCTATCACTAATCTCAATATCACCACTTCATCGAATTGATAAATGATTTCTGTAATATATAATAAAGCGTTTTCTGTGGAGCTGTCACACGATTTTTTCGTCACGGAGAATAAATTCAATGTGAATAATGAAATTGAATTGTTCCCGTCGAAAGAGTGTGCGCTATTGATCAGGAATAATAAAATGCGTTTTATAAAAAACGGAAGTGGCTTTATTACATTTTACGAAGCCTATCTTGATGCAGCACCCGTTACGCCGATTCAGAAACCATTAGTGCCACTAACTGGCTCTTCTGAATTTCTTTTTGTTCTCAGATTGAAACAGGAAGCTATTCCTTATTTTCTGAATGTTACCGATTTGAATCAGGGAGGTGCTTATAATTCCGGAAAAATATTTTTCCTTGAAGCGAATGCTGGCCTTACAACACCAGCAGATATTCCCTTTTCTCCATCTCTCATCGATGAATTGAGGCCTTCTTCCTTCACCTATTCTTTTTTACCCGGCACGCCAGGATTTACAGCAGATCTTACTGTAAAAGTTTTTCCGGAAGGTTCTGCAGTACCTGTTATTACAGTGACCCCTGTTGTTGTGGATCTGACCAACGGCACTTATACTGTCGCAATCGATCTGACGAAACAACCCAAAGGAATTTATACAATCGAAGCAAAAGATGGCTTCAATACCCTGGAACATTCTGCGATCCTGTATGTAGATTCTGACCTCGCGAAAGAGAATTTATTCGGCCTTGCCCGAATAAAATATTCCGATTCGGCCAGACTTTATGACTCCTGTAATGACCCAAAAGATTTTTTCAATTTTGAGTACACTTTTGATGTTCGCTCTACAACATGGAGATATTATATCATTCCAAAAGAAATTGATCCGTCAAATTTTGATCTTGCCGTTAAAGACGATCAAGTTGTACCGGCATATACTTTTAACGCTGTTGACCCAACTACTCAGCCATTCGGTCAACCAACTTCTCTGATGAAGATCAACGGAAAGAATCCTGTTATTATGGAATCTACTGTTCCGATTCCTTTCAGCGAGACAGCTTTAAATACGATAACTCTTTTCAAACGTGCTACCGGTGGTTCCGGAGTGGGAATAAAAGTTTTACCCGGCCTTTCAAATGCTCTTACCACAGGAGTTGACTCGGATCGTCTTGGTGCCGCACAACCCACACCAATTATAGATCCGGATGTCTCAGAAATTTTTGTAATCGCATAACCATGATCAGTACAATTGACAATAGCACATAAAAAAGTTCTTGCGGAATAATTCCGGCACGTTCTTCTGATAACTAAAAATATTCATCAACTAAAATCAAAATAAAATATGGCACTTTTTCCAAAGACCCCTGGCGTATATATCCAGGAAATACAAACACTACCGTCTTCGGTAGCAGCAGTGCCCACGGCGATTCCGGTGTTTGTCGGGTATACTGAAAGTGGGGATCTGAATAAACCGACTCGTGTTACTTCTCTTATTGAGTTTCAACAGCATTTTGGTGGCGCTTTTAATGAAAATATTACTGTAACACTAACGGGAACGCCATCGGATATTGCAATCGCATTTACAAACCCTGCGGAACCTCAATTTCGTCTTTTCTATGATCTGCAGATGTTTTTTGCAAATGGCGGCGGCACGTGCTACATAATCACCGTAGGTCACTATAATACATCTCCTTCAATTGTCGCTGCCGATTTGAAGGCAGCAATTGCATTTGCAGAACAGGTCGATGAAATCTCTATGATTGTTGTTCCTGAAGCAGTCGCACCTGATGTAGACGACAATGGAAGAAGAGATATTTACAATGAGATGCTCGCCCATTGTGCGAAAATGCAAGATCGTTTCTCCATCATGGACGTTTTAGTCCGTTCCGGCAACACAGTATTTGACGATGCTCAGGATTTCAGAAATTCAAACGTGGGAGCAAACAATCTGAAATATGGTGCAGCTTACTATCCTTCACTCGAATCTGGACTTTCATTTGCTTATTTAGACTCGAGCGTTACTATTTCTGCTTTAATTCCACCATTACCCTTTAATACAAATACCCTCGATGTTGTAAAAAACGGAATTTTCGCTTCTGTTCATATTACATTTAATTCCACTTTTAACGCAGTCGATTTACTGATCGGCGGTATTTCAATTGCTCCAAGTGGATCCATTGCAAGTGCTGGCGCTATCGCGTCTGCAATTAATACTAATCCACTTTTAAATTCAACATATTCAGCGACAGTCGCAACAGATGTTATTGTTACGACAAAAACTGCAGGAATCCCAAATTCCATTGCCGTTACAGGCCCAGCAACTACATCTGACGTAACTGTTTCACTAAGCGTTTCGGGAATACTCCCAGATACACTTCTGTATAGTCGTATTACTAGCGCCCTGCAAACATTTCCTCTAATACTATATCCTTCTGCAACTATGGCTGGAACCTATACCGCTGTCGATAATGATCGTGGCGTATGGAAAGCTGCTGCTAATGTTAGCGTTAACGTAGTAGATAGTCTTGGCGTAACAATTACTGATTCCGAACAGGGTGATCTGAACATTGATCCTGTAGGAGGAAAATCAATTAACGCAATAAGAAATTTTGCCGGAAGAGGAAACCTGGTGTGGGGAGCACGGACACTTGCCGGCAACGATAATGAATGGCGTTACATAAACGTACGCCGTCTTTTTCTTTTCGCTGAAGACTCCATCCGCCACGCTTCTGAATTTGTGGTCTTCGAACCCAACGACAAGAATACATGGATGCGCGTTAAATCCATGATCAGCAATTTTCTTACCGACTTGTGGAAGCAGGGAGCTCTCACGGGTGACAAACCTGAACAGGCTTACTTCGTAAAGGTTGGTTTGAATGAAACGATGACTGCGCAGGATATTCTCGAGGGAAAACTGATCATCCAGGTAGGTCTTGCAGCGGTTCGTCCTGCTGAATTCATCATACTTCAATTCATGCATAAACTTCAGGAAGCTTAATAAATAATACTAACCAAAAAATAAAACAAAAAAAATGGCAACAACTTTCAATACTCCGGGAGTTTACATCCAGGAAATTTCAACTCTTCCACCATCAATCGCCCCTGTATCAACAGCTATTCCGGCTTTCATTGGCTATACCGCAGCGGGAACAGCAAATTCTCCTGTGAGAATTACCTCCATGATAGAATATGTAGCAAATTTCGGTGGCCCCTATCTTGAAACATTCGATATCACCATCGTTGATACACCTGCAACTGTTCCAATTACAAGTCGGGTTATTTCTTCAGCCTTTAATGGAGGCCCAAAATCTTTCAATCTATTTCAAAGCATGCAACTCTATTTTGGTAATGGAGGCGGTCCTTGCTATGTAGTTTCTTCGGGAATTTATCCTAATTCTTTGTCATATGCCACTGACATTAAAAATGCTCTTGATGCTCTTGAGAAAGTAGATGAACCAACACTTATTTTGAGTCCTGACATGATTGGAAGCGGCCTGTCTGGAAGCTATGGAACTTTTCTAAATGATGTATTAATACAATGCGCAAAACTTCAGGATCGTTTTGGAGTATTTGATAATCCGGTTGATGATGTTACAACAGCCGCACTTACAACTTACAGGGGAATATTTGGTTCTAATAATCTTAAATATGGAGCTTCTTATATGCCTTTCCTTAAGACCGGACTTCCATTTGGTATAAATGAGGTCACATCTACGATTCCAAGTGCAAATTATAATGGGAATGATCCTTCTGTTTTAGCTGTAGTAAATAAACCATTGAATGATGGTTCTGCTACTTCTGTTAAGGCTCTTAATTTTTCTCTTTATCAGCAAATCATTTCAAATATCAACAATAGCCACCTTCTTACACTTCCTCCTTCAGGCGCAATGGTTGGAATTTACGCTTCTGTTGATAATGACCGAGGTGTTTGGAAAGCGCCTGCTAACGTCAGCGTTAATCTGGTTAATTCTCCCACTATAGCCATAACTGAAGAACAACAGGGAGGTATGAACGTTGATTCAAGTTCAGGAAAATCCATCAATGCTATCCGTTCTTTCACCGGTCGTGGAATTCTCGTGTGGGGATCACGCACACTCGCTGGGAATGACAATGAATGGCGCTATGTTCCTGTTCGTCGCCTTTTCATTTTTGCGGAAGAATCGATCAAAAAAGCAAGTGAGTTTGTCGTGTTCGAACCTAACGACAAAAATACCTGGCTTCGTGTGAAATCAATGATCTCAAATTTCCTTACCGATTTGTGGAGACAAGGTGCTCTTGCAGGTGATAAACCGGAACAGGCGTTCTTTGTAAAAGTGGGATTGGGAGAAACAATGACAGCACAGGATATTCTTGAAGGTAAATTGATCATTCAGGTTGGAATGGCGGCGGTTCGCCCTGCTGAATTCATTATCCTGCAATTCATGCACAAATTACAGGAAGCTTAATAACTGAAAATAAAAACAACAACTCAAAAAACAAAAACCAAATTTCAAAAACAAAATAACTATGGCAACTACACCATTTTATCCCGTACCGGTATTTCATTTTCAACTTGAATGGGGCGGTAATCGTATTGGTTTCACAGAAGTCACCGGCTTCAACCAGGAACGTCAACCTATCGAGTATCGTGAAGGAAGTTCTCCTAACTATTTCGTATCAAAAATTCCAGGAATGCACAAAGTGGGAAATATAACAATGAAGCGCGGGTACGGAAAAGGTGATAACCAGTTCTACGATTGGCTGAACGCAACGAATCTTGATAAGCCCGATCGTCGGACGCTCACCATGAAACTCCTCGATGAAACACACGCGCCAATCTTTACATGGACTTTAAATAATTGCTGGCCATGCAAAATAGAAGGCGCCTCGTTCAAGGCTACAGGTAATGAGATTGCAGTGGAAAGTCTTGAAGTTTGTCTTGAATCATGGGAAATTGCCGCTTCCTAATCTTTTAATCTGAATTCGTTATGTCAGGCGGTACACAATTTTATCCGCCGGTTAGTTTTCACTTCAGGGTGGAGATTGCCGGTTTTGGAAATGACATTGGCTTCCAGAGTGTGGATGGCTTGAGTATAGATATTCCAGTTACGGATCATGCCGAGGGAGGAGAAAATGTATTTACTCATCACCTGCCGAACAGAATATCCTACAAAGACCTCACTTTGAAAAGAGGAATGTTGCTTGGATCCGCATTGATCAAATGGTTCAAAGATGCCGTTGAGAATTTTCAATTCGATCCGAAAAATGTGACAGTGAGTTTACTTGATGAGAGCCATACTCCGATAGCCCAATGGAATTTTGTCAATGCATGGCCTAAAGCTTGGAATATAGAATCGTTCGACGCAAGCGGAAATAAAATTGCTGTAGAAACTATCATCCTTACTTACCAGTACTATCAAAGAGTTGCCATTTAGCTTCAATTTTACAAATTATGCCGATAGAAATAAAAGAACTCGTAGTACGCGCTTTCGTAACCTCTCAGCCCGGAGATAAAAAGAATCAGGGTGAGAAGATTACAAAAACCGCCAGTGAAACGCATGAAATGCAAGCGGAAATAATTGAGCAATTAAAAAGAATGATCACCGATAAAAAGGACCGTTAGTCATGGCAACAAATAACGCGCTTGCGAAACTTACGATCATTCCATACACGAGTGATAAGTTTGACACCCTTGCAGGCACTGCTTTTGTTGCAATGTATAATCCTTCGACACTTTCAACGTCGCATACGCAGGATGTTCAGGAAATGAAAACTGCGAATGGTAGCGACAATTCTACACAGGATAAAAACAAACAGAATCCAACGGTAAGCGTTGAATTATTACTTGATGGAACCGGAGCTTCTCCGCCACAAAATGTCCTGGCAACTGAATCGAACACCAGTGTTCAGGGTTTTTCTACTGCCATATCAGGTTTGGAAAATGGTAAAGTCAACATATCGAAAGCAATAGAGATTCTTTTCAAAGTTCTTATGAAGATTGAATCTAAAACGCATGATTCGAATTTTCTCAAAGTGATTTGGGGTGAAGGACTTTATCTAGAATGCAAAGTTCAATCTGCCACTGTCAATTATTCTCTTTTCAACAGAGATGGCTCTCCATTGAGGGCAACAGTCTCCTGCACTTTTATCGAGACTAATAATCATGTGATGTCTCAGAGGAAAAACAAATTATTCTCCCCTGATATCACCAAAATTCATTTGGTAAAAGCCGGAGATACCATTTACAATATTGCAAAAAGCGAATATGGTAGCGAATCTTTTTATCTGCAGATAGCAGCAGCAAACGACCTTATGAATTACAGAAAACTCCAGCCCGGGCAAAATTTAATTCTTCCACCTACCAATAAAGCGGAATAATGAGTGAGTCAACAATCATACCTGGTCACGACAAACTGTCCAAACCGAATTTCATTGTAACCGTAAATGGACAGGATGTTACCATGAAATATGGCCTTGTCTCTCTTATGATAAGCAAAAGAGTCAATCGTATTCCTTTGGCTGAAGTTGTATTATATGATGGTGATGCCGCCAAAAGAGATTTCGAATTAAGTGACACAGAAAATTTTATTCCGGGAAAAGAAGTCACTATTAAAGGCGGTTATGGTGACAATCCCCAGGTTATTTTTAAAGGAATTATAATAAAACAATCGATCAAAGCACCGCTTAAAGCACCTTCAACAATGATACTTGAGCTGAAAGACAAGAGTATTAAAATGACCATCAACCGAAAAAATAAATATTTTGCAGATAAGAAGGACAGCGAGATTATTGAGAAAATCATAAAGGACAACGGACTCCAGGCAGAAGTTGATACTACAGAGGCCTCGCACAAAGAAATGGTTCAGTACTATTCAACCGATTGGGATTTCATCGCATCGCGCGCTGAAGTCAATGGACTTCTTTTGTTTATTGAGGATGGAAAAGTAAAAGTAAAAAAACCGGAATTCGCTGTTAAAGGTGATTCTCTGAATCTTACTTACGGGGATAATATTGTTGACGCAGAAGCTGAAATGGATGCACGAGATCAATATGCCGATGTTATCAGTAAGTATTGGGATTATTCAAAACAGGAAGTTGTAGAGCGAACGGCAACCGGTCCGATGGTGAGTCCTGAAGAAGGAAATCTTACTTCAAAAAAACTTTCTGACGTTCTTGGCTCCATTGATTTTCTTCAGCAGAACCCTGCAAAACTATTGGATGAAGAAGTTGCTGCGTGGGGTAAAGCGAAATTACTTCGCAGCCAGATGTCGAAAATAAAAGGCCGCATCCGGATTTTCGGTACTCATGCGGTTAAACCCGGTGATGTTATCAATCTTGCTGGAATGGGCAAACGCTTCAATGGTGCAGCTTTTGTTTCTTCTATTACACAAGGGTACAGCGTTAACTCACCTTGGTATTCAGACATTATGTTCGGATATTCAGAAGAATGGTTTTACGAACGCTATGACAACATTGTTGATCGCCCCTCCGCTGGATTGTTACCTTCTATAAACGGGCTAGTAACAGGAATAGTAACTGACATTGTGGATCAGGATGGCGGTGAATTCCGTGTGCGTGTACGCATTCCTCTTATAGATAAAGGAGACAAAGGAGTTTGGGCGAGGATCGTTGCCGCAGATGCGGGAAATGCGCGTGGAATTTTAATACGTCCGGAAAAAGATGATGAAGTGCTTCTCGGATTTGTAAACGATGATCCGCGCGATCCTGTGATACTCGGAATGCTTTACAGCAAAAAAAATAAAGTGCCGGATAAACTCAAACCGGATGGCGACAATAAGATGAAGGGATGGATCACCAAGGGAGGAACAGAGATAACTATAAACGACAAAGACCAGATCATCACGGTAATTACTAAAGGAAAGAATTCGATTACGATCGATGACAAGAAGAAATCCATTACGCTTGAAGACCAGAATAAAAATAAAATGGTGATGGATGATAAAGGATTTCTCCTTGATACGCCGAAGGATATAAACATGAAAGCGAAAGGGAAAATAAATATCGAAGGGACGAATAATGTTACCGTAAAATCCAGCGCACAGTTAAAAGCACAGGGGACTGCCGGCGCAGAATTCTCTTCAAGCGGACAAACAGCAGTTAAAGGAACAATGTTGAAACTGAATTAAACCAAACGATCATGCCAGCAGCAGCAACAGTAGGAGATACAACAACACATGGTGGAACCATCGTGGGACCTGGTGTTCCGACCGTTCTCATCAATAACAAACCGGCCGCGGTCATGGGGGACAATCATGTTTGTCCTATCCCGCCGAATACTGGACATATTACATCTTCGCCTTTCATTATTGGAAGCACAACAGTTCTTATCAATAACAAGCCTGCTTTGCGCGTTGGTGACACTTGCGTTTGCGGCGCATCTTCGGCAGTGGGGCAGCCAACAGTAATGATCGGATAAAAAGAAAGCAAATGGCCGACGAAAAAACATTACAGGAAATATTTGGAACGGGAAGTTTTCTCGGACAAGGATGGTCTTTTCCTCCAACGTTCATAAGCGGAACAAATACAATCGCGCTTGTAAAAGCAGAGGAAGACATCCAGCAGTCGCTTTATATACTTCTTTCAACAACGTTAGGAGAACGTGTGATGCTTGCCGACTTCGGCGCTGATCTTCACAACCAGATATTCGAACCAATGGATGCCGGCTTCAGGCCTTTTGTAACCGCCATCATACGTAAGGCGATCATTCTTTATGAAGCCCGCGTAGATCTTGATAGTGTTGACGTACTCATTGAACCGCTCGAAGGAAAAGTTGAGATCACCGTGAACTTCACTATTATTTCCAACAACACGCGATCAAATATTGTTTATCCGTATTACATCAATGAAGGAACAAACGTTTAACGATGAGTGACATTTGCAATAATAAAAATTCTCTGCAACGCGATGGCACCAGCCAGGCGCAGCGCCTGCTAAATGCGCTCCTCCCTTCATACGTGTCGGTGGATGAGCGAAGCATTGCGGATATTGTTGGATTCGTTCAGAATTATGCAAGCAAAATAAATTTTTTCAATCTCGCGAATGCACCCGATGGCAATTGGACTGGATTTTTTCAAAAAGAAATTTCTGAAGAACAGAAAACTGAACCTCACTTTGCATTATTCGTTGCGTTCCTGGAAATTTTCAAGATTGCACAGGATGACGTCAACACTATTACACAACGCCATCTTGATTTTTATTATCGCGAAGTACTGAATCTCCAGGAAAAGCCCGCAGTAGCCGACCAGGTTTATATCATCTTTACTCTTGCCGAACAATTGAACGCAGCATTGGTTCCTAAAGGGAAAGAGCTCGATGCAAAAAAAGATGCGACCGGTGTTCAACTTGTTTATGATACCGATAAGGACATTGTTGTCAACCACGGGAAAGTGGAACAATTGAAATCTGTTTTTATCAATAAACCGATTGACCCAAATACTAGACCATCTGAATTTCCTGATCTCATCCCTCATCCTGATCCTTCTTTACCTCCACCAATATTTCAAAGTAATGAATGGCGAATTTATTCTTCACCTATTGCAAATTCATCAGACGGACTTGGCGCTGAGATAGAAGGTAATGAAAAACGCTGGAGAATTTTTGGCCGGCCAAATCCAATCTCACAGGGAAGCAGCGAGGCTGATCGTCCGCAAGCAGAGGTAGGATTTGCATTCGCTTCTCCGCTGCTCTTTCTTGCCGAGGGAACTCGCACTGTTACGATCCGTATCAATTCGCAGCGACCATCAATTCAAACTCCGCATTCAGCAGTTATTGCTGCTACACATCTTCCATCAACACATGCTTCAGTTTCTTTGTCCAATCAACTCAGAACTGTTCCTCATTCACAGCACGCAGCCATTATTGCAAATCATCTCGCGAATCAAACTAACAACGCACTCCGAGGAGCTGTTAAAGTTTATTTCAGCGGCGAAAAGGGATGGATTCTTCCTGAGGTGGAAACTGCCACTTATTATGACGCGAACGGCGATCTCGTTATTGAACGCACACTTACAAAAGGGCAAAAGCCTATCGTTGCTTATGACGAATCTGTTTTGTTACAACCATTCAAAACAAATTGGCCGGTCGTGAAAATTATTTTGAATACGGAACATGTTGCTTCTCCTTACATCTACGAACAATTGAATAATAAATCTTTATTCACGACTGATCTTACCGTCGATGTGATAGAAGTAAAAAATATTATTGTGCAGAGCGAAGATTCTGTTCTCGCAACGGAAAAACCCTTCACACCATTCGGCAGTCAGCCAGTTGTCGGTTCCACATTTTATATTGGCAGTAACGAGATCTTTCAGAAACATCTCGCGGAACTGGACGTGAATATTACTTGGCATGGCCTACCCGATGTTTCAAGAGCTCCAGAAGGCTTTGTTGATTATTATAATTTTTATATCCCTGCAGGAGAAAACCTGAAACGGCAAACGAGCAGTTTTAATATAGATGCTGCACTCCTCGATAAACAATCGTGGCGGGCTTTGAATAATACGAACAATGGGTATCAACTTTTTCAAGCGAAAAATGTTGGCGGGCATCACCCGGTTGCTGAAGACAAAACAATTTCCGTTAGTAAGAACTTTCTTGGAACCGTGCCACGCGATCCGTTCATGGACCCTGTAAGCGAATTCGGCGCTACAACAAAGAAAGGCTTCTTAAGAATGACATTGGCCGATGTGGATTTCGGTAGCGGAATTTTCCAGAACTCCTATGCAAAACAAGCAATAGATCTCGTTAAGGGAACTTCGGGTGCAGGCCTGCCAAACGAACCATACATTCCAACGATAAAAGAAATCTCCGTCAATTACAGATCGACCGAAAAAATAAATCTTACACGGCAGCGCAGCGCAAAAACCAACAAGGCAAATTACGATGCACGTGTAGAACAATTCTTTCATGTGCTGCCATTTGGTGTTGCCGAAAATCATCCTGCAGTCACCAAACAATCTGCCAACATCAGCTTGCTCCCGCAATTTGTTGATGAAGGAGAACTTTTCATTGGCATAAGCGCACTGGTTCCTCCGCAAACGCTTTCTGTTCTTTTCAAAGTAGCGGAAGGTAGTGCCGATCCTGATCTCGAAAGACAAAAAGTGAAATGGAGTTACATGCTCAACAATGAGTGGTACCAGTTCACACAACTCCAGGTGCTCTCCGATTCCACCAATGGATTACTCACTTCCGGTATTCTCACGTTTGATCTTCCGAAAATTTTCAATGGTGATAATACGGCTTTGCCAACAGGGCTTTTCTGGTTACGCGCTTCAGTAGAACATGATTCTGCTGCAGTGTGCGATCTCATAGATGTACAGGCGCAAGCGGTAACCGCAACATTTGCCGATAACGGTAACGACCCCGATCATTTGAGAATGTCACTCCCGGCCGAAACCATAAAAGATTTCATCAACTCTGATGCCGCCATAGATAAGATAAGTCAGCCCTATGCTTCTTTCGGCGGACACATCAAAGAACAGAGCAATGAATTTTATCGCCGCGTGAGTGAAAGATTGCGCCACAAGAATCGATCAGTCACGATCTGGGATTACGAACATCTCGTTCTAGAACATTTCCCGACGATCTATAAAGTAAAATGCCTCAATCATACACGCTATACTTCCATTACCGATATCCAGGAACTTATTCCCGGTCATGTTTCTCTCGTTATCATTTCCAACCTTCAGAATAAAAATGCAGTTGATCCGCTGCAACCGAAAACAAGTCTCATCACTTTGGCGGAGATCAGCGATTTCATCGACACCATCAAACCGCCATGCGCAGAACTTCATGTGCGCAATCCGCTCTTCGAAGAAATTCTTGTTGATTTCAAAGTGAAGTTCTTACCGGGATTTGACAATGGTTTTTATGGACAGCAATTGAATGAAGAAATAAAACAATTCCTCGCGCCATGGGCTTACGCTACGAAAGATATTGTTTTCGGCGGCATTATTCACAAATCAATGATCATCAATTTTGTTGAAGAGCGCCCGTACGTAGATTTCGTGACGTGTTTCAATATGGAGCAGATTATTCCCGTAGGAAAAAATGTTCCGCCGATCATTCTGAAAAATATTGAAGCAGCAGAAACTTCTACTTCGGCTTCCGTACTTACTTCAGCTCCCCTTCACAAAATTGTAGTCCTTGAAACTGAGGATTGCGAATGTGACACCAATCTCGTACTGAATCCGATCCCGAATCCGGGGCAACCATGTGACGATTGTGGTGGCAAGAAGGAAGTAATCCTTACCGGAATCGGCGCGGATGAGATCACTACAACATTCATCATCGGTCACTCTCCGAAAGAAGGAGTCGACTTCTGGATAATTGAACAGGACTTTATCGTACAATAAAATTTAAATAATCATTACCATGCCACAACAACACCGCGATTATCTATACGAGAAATTCGAGAATGGAAAAATTCCTAATCAAAATGATTTTGATGACTCATTCGATTCAGCACTAAATCTGCTTGATGATGGTGTCACCATTCTGAAAACTGATACACCAACCGGTCAGAAAAAACATGTCGGCATAAATCAGCCGGAACCCGATTGTCTTGTTTCCATTAAAGGCGACACGCTTAATGAAGACAAAATGATCTGCTTCGAAAGTACAGATGGTTCGCAGGAATGGAATATCAACCTGAATCCTACAAGTGGAAATGTAAAAGGATTCAGTATAGACAATTCCACTACAGGAAGCAGCATCAGTAATCTTTTTATTGATGCCACAACAGGAAACGTTGGGATCAATTCTATTGCTCCGCCTGAGAAACTCCATGTTCTCGATGGATTTGACGGAGGCGCAGTTTCTATTCTTATTACCAATTTTCAAAGTGGACATGACGGATGGAACCTCAGCGCAATCGATGACAATGCGATCAGTCAGCGTGAAGGCGCATTCGGCCTGCGCGAAAAAAACGGATCTACGAATATTGAACGCATTACTGTTCTTCCAAAAATTACCACTGCAACGAACACATATTACAGAACCGGCATTGGTACGCAGCTCCCTTACTCAACACTTCACGTTGACAGACCTGAAGCAGATGCGCAAACCAATATCGCACTCAATGAAAATACGGGAATAATTCTCTCCGGTTCAATGATAGGACACAACCTCGCGTTAGATAATCATCAGATTCAGGCGCGCAGCGGAGATTTTTCCGGCGGAGATACAACCATTCAGGTTCTTGCCTCTCAACTGAACTTGCAGCCGTTCGGGGGAGGATTCGTCATTAATAACAGCTTATCATCTGATAAAAAAATTACGGTAGACAGTACTGGTAAATTGGGGTTAGGAATAATACCAACTCTTTCATCTGATAAAATAACTGTAGGGGGTGCTGTTACTTTCGGAGATTCATTAGCAGATACAGCGGCCGAAGGAACTGTTCGCTGGCATTCTGTTCCCGGTGCAGTTGCAGATCTGCAAGTTTTCAAAGGCGGCGTTTGGAAATCACTCACCACGCAAACTGTCACCTCCAATTTCTGGACAGCAGGTCCTCAAGGAAGCGGAATAATTTTTTACGAAAGTGCAGACGGACCGAAAGTCGGAATTGGAATCGATACTCCGACTGTTTCTCTTGAAGTAGATGAAAATGTTAACGGTGTTTCCAATGACAGTTTCACTGCGATCTTCAGAAATGAATCTGTAGGAGCGCAGGGAACAACGCATGTCCGGTCTGCGCTTAATGTGCACACGACAGGAATGTGGAGCGGAAATGAGAACGCTTATAATGTCGCACTTTATGTTTCTGAATCTTCAGGGCAAACACTTCCGAATTCAAATCTCGCAGCAGTCCTCAATGGAAATGTGGTGATCGGTAACGTTACCGGTTTACCTATCATCGGTTCCAATGGAACAAATGTACTTGCTCTTCAAACCGGGGCAACACCTCCGTCAAGTATTCCCGGATCAGTTCCGAATTCAGGCGTTCAGCTGTTTTCCAAGGAAATTGGTATAGGAGGAGTTCTGACTTCCGTATTCAATGTGATGACCGGTGATAGTGAGATCATTCAGCTTTATCAGCAATCCAAATTATCTCCATCTGCAAATGCCAATAATCCAAATACCGGCGATAACAATACCAACGATCTTATTATAAATATGCGCGACCGCATTAATGCGCTTGAACAGGTGCTGAAAAATCTGAACCTGCTTTCTGCTGTTTGATCTTATCCCCTAATAAATTAAAAAATCACTCCTATGAAAAACGTAAACCTCAATCTCAACATCAACGAACTCAATTCTGTTCTTCGTGCATTAAGCAATCTTCCTTACAACCAGGTTCACGAGCTGATCGCGAAACTCCAACAGCAGGCGCGCACACAGCTTGAAGAGGGAAACGGAATTTCTCACAACGCAGAAGCCGAACACAGCAATAACTGATCGCTGAAATTAATCAGGGAATAAAGTTGAAATTATTATGGCCGAAAGTTTAACCATATCGCAATTGCCTCCTCCTTTCAAGAGTATGCAGTATGACCTGCTGCGTGCCGAAGGATTGAAGCACATACAGGAGCTTTCGGGAAAGGTGTGGACGGATGATAATTTTCATGATCCTGGCATCACCATACTCGAAGTGCTCGCATACGCAATAACAGATCTCGGTTATCGCACGAATTATAACATCAAGGACATTCTTACCACCGATCCGAATGTTCCCGAAGACATAAAAAATTTCTTCCAGGCCAAAGAGATCATGCCGAATTACCCGGTCACGTTCAATGATTACCGGAAGCTGATGATCGATGTGGAAATTCCTGTGACCAATCCGCCGTTTTGCGATTTTCTCGGCGTTCAGAATGCGTGGATAGAAAAATCGAAAGACAATGAAATTCCTTTTTATGTTGACACGCTAAACAGGACACTCACTTACACGCAACCTGATCCTTCTGTAAACCGTTCACAGCCAAAAGTTCTTTATGATGTGCTTCTTGAATTCAGTTCCTGCGAAAGTCTCGGCGACCTGAATGCAAATACACTCGATTCAACGTTGAAATTACATTTGCTCTCTTCACTTCCACCAAATGTAAATCAACTTGATCCGAACCTGAATGGAGTAAAAATAAAATTCGAGATCGAATTCCCCAGCTGGGATGCACCCGGTATAGACTGGACGAGTGTCGCAAGTATCAAAGCGAACATGCGTGGAATTACGATGGATTTTATCGGCCTTCCTGAACAATATACCGTTGACAGCTATGGACTGACTCCAAATGGTGATGCCTGGGTTAATCTCGTTTTCAATTTTATTTTTCCAGTCGACGATACTGCGATCAATTATGAATTGAATCAGTTGATCTACAATCTTGTCGTTCCTGATCCAAATATTATTCCGCTGATCACAACCTATCAGGAAAAAGTTGCAAAAATAAATGAGGTAGTTGCTGCTGTTCATAAGCGTTTAATGGCTAACAGAAATCTCGGCGAAGATTTTTTCCGATACAAAGCCATCAAGATCGACGAGATCGCTTTGTGTGCGGAGATCGATGTGGAAAATAACGCAGAAGTAGAATTTGTCCAGGCGGAAGTTTTTCACGCCGTTGAAAAATTTCTCGATCCTGCTGTTACATTTTACAGTCTCACGGAAATGTATGACAAGGGCTACACGACAGACCAAATCTTCGAAGGCCCACTTCTGCAGCATGGATTCATTGATGACAAGGAATTAAAGCTGGCGGAACGAAGAAAAACAATTCACGTTTCTGATCTCATCAATATCATAATGGATATTCCAGGTGTGATCGCGATAAAAAGTATCCAAATCGCCGGAATTCCACTTGATAATATTACCAATATTCCTGTCGAAACAGTCAGATGGTGTCTCGAAGTTCCTCTGGAAGAAAATTATGTTCCGAGATTATCTGTTGATCGCTCTAAACTTTTATTTTTCAAAGATCAGTTGCCTTATCGCGCAAATGCCGTGAAAGCGCAGGAATTTCTCGATCAACTCGAAGCAAGCGATCGCCGTCAGAAAATTGAAAATCCTGATGATGATATTCATTTGACTCCCGGCGAGTATAAAGACATTCAGAATTATTACAGCATACAGGAAGAATTTCCGCTCGTGTATGGAATAGGTTCCCCCGGATTGCCTTCCACTGCCACTGTTCAGCGTTTCGCCCAGGCAAAACAATTGAAGGGATTTCTTCTTTTCTATGATCAGTTGCTGGCAGATTTTCTTTCGCAATTATTTCATGTGAAAGATCTTTTTTCAATGAATGATGCACTGGACACCAATGGAGATCCGGTGATCAACAAAACTTATTTCTCTCAATCGCTTGTCAATATTATTCCCGACGCACTTCCACTCTACATGGATCCGGTGAACGATGCGGCAATTGTTCAGGCGTTTGCAGAAAACCGCGATACTTTTCTTCAGCGCAGGAATCGTTTTCTCGATCACCTGATGGCGCGCTTCGCAGAATCGTTCAACGATTATGCGATGGTGGTTTACAAAATTGACGGACCCAAAGCACCGGATGATCTTATTGCGGACAAACTTGCATTCCTCAATAATTATCCGCTCATTAGTTCTGCACGTGACACAGGATTCAATTATAAATCTCCATGCAATATCTGGAGCATCGATAATATTTCTGGGCTTGAACGAAGAGTTTCTTTTTTGTGCGGTGTTGATAAACCACAACCATCTATTCTTGCGTTCGGCGTCAATTTTGATATCCGCGTTGCTGCAAATCCAGACGAATTTTATTTTGTGGTGCTCGACAGTTCACTTCCAAGAGATCTCGTTTTCAGTCCCGGCGCTATCGCCACAGGATTTGAATCAACCGATGCTGCGAAAGGCGCATTGGAATTATTAATCATTGCTGGTCTGACTCCAGAACATTTTGTGATGTTCAACGTGAATAATGATGTCATAACAGACCCGATGAATCCGGGGCCGAGTCCTTATCATTTCGAGATCATCTGTGAAGGAAATGTTCTGGGAATAAACGCACAGTCTTATCCTATGCCGGCAGATTTTGCGCAGATGCAAACGGACATTGCTTCAGCGATACAGATCATTTACAATGAATTTTTCGATAATCCCGAATCGAATCGTTACAACCTGGAGTGTTTCATGGACAAGTACATTACCACTTCCGGTCCGTTCTTTCCAATGCCTCCAGCAGGTTGTCCTGCTATTTACACTTATGATTTTACGCTTAAGGATGGCAACACAATTACTGCGACCACTCTTCTTACCGGAACGATAAAAGGATTGGAAGTAGAACTTGATCCTCCGGTTCCAGTTGCAATTCAGGCAGCGGAAAATAAAGAGCGATTGCTCATGGATATGCTTCGCGATGGATCTGATTTCAATAATTACCGTTACGCATTCGATCCGATGGATCCTAGTAAAGAAATTTTTACAGTAGTCGATCGTTGCGGTGATGTGGTGGCTTCAAGTTTCGAAGATGATTTCAATCAGCATATCCAGGGACTTATGCTCGCAATAAGTTTGCTGCCGCCAACAGATAATGTTTTTCAGGTGGTCGCTTCCTCTGGTAATGATAATCCCTATACAGCTTATAGCATAAGTGTAGATCTGGTCAATCCGCAACGTTTGATCTTTACACCGAATGAAACGATCATGTCTCCAATAGGAGATGGATTTATCCGTTTTGATATTGATGATCGACCTTCAATGTCGGGACTGATTCCGCATGTCATTGATGCAAATACCGGTGATAATTATTTCAAAGTAGATAAAAGTCTTTCGCGAATTGTTTTCCCCGGACAAAAAGTAACGATAAGCGGCGGGCCTGATGTTGGTGATTTCGTCGTGGTAAAAGTTGTACCAGACGGGACAAGCAATTCGCTTGTTTATGTGAAGGAAAAAATTCCGAGCACAACTCCGGGTTATGTTGTAATGAAATATTCGAAGTTAGTGCCGATCGTTGCTGTGAACATTACGGGGTCAAATAATAAATTCTACATCAAACCCGGAGCCGATGAAGTTGCCGCTAAATACATGGCCGATTGGATCCGATTGAAATTTTTCAATCACGAAGGCATGCATGTGGTGGAGAATATTCTTCTTCGTCCGAAATTCAATGAGCTCGGGCCACCAATGACTATTTCTGCAGCAAATAATAATCAATTGCAGAATGTAAATCCATTGGGAAAAGCAACATTCTTAAAGCAGTTTGCGGTAACTGCCCTCAGCCAGCCAAATAAAACATTCACGTTTGCCGGAAATTACGCAGGAGATGTTCAGCCGTTACAATCAATGCGTATCGTCGGATCAACAGCTAACGACGGCACGTACACGATCAGATCTGCTGTTGATTCCGGAACGGACACTATCATTACCATTTACGAAAGTATTCCTGGCGCAACGGCCAACGGAAATCTTCAGTATTCAAAAACTTATGTCATTCAGTCTGAAAGCGGAGGAGATACTATTACGATCACCGATCCGTTTTTTGTTACGCCGGCAAATAATGCGGTCATCATTACCGATTCTTTGGAAGATATCAATAACGGAAGATTCCATGTTTCGAATGCAGTTTCGGGCTCGATCACATTTGACAGACGTGTAGCGGTGATCAGTGATGATTTTCTTCCGATCGAATTGCACAACGATTGTATTTTCTGCCGCTTCGATGATCCTTATTCATTTATCATTTCTGTGATTCTTCCGGCATGGCAGGGTCGCTTCTTCAACCAGGATTTCCGCCGGTTCTTCGAAAGAACATTACGACTCGAATGTCCTGCACATCTCGTCATGAATGTTTGCTGGATAGACTGCAAACAGATGGGAGAATTCGAACACAAATACAAAAAGTGGCTGCTTCAAAATGCAAAAGATACCATTGACAAACTGGAATTATCGAGAGCACTGAATGAATTGATTGAAGTGCTCAAGCAACTCCGCACTGTTTATCCAACCGGAATATTGCACGATTGCAATGCAGACACCGGTCCTGAAAATGCGATCATCCTTAACAATACTGTTTTAGGCAATCTTTAAAATAAGTAAGACATGAGCAATTTAACTCTAAATGAATACCCGGTGTTTGAGAACAACCAGGTACTGACAAGTTCATCACTCAACGAACTTGCAACATATCTCGATCAGCAAACCCGGCTCACCCGCACCAAACTAATCGGTATCGGCATTGCATGCGGTTTTAAGCAGAACTACGATATCGTCGCAAATAAACTGACGATCACCGGTGGTTCCGGAATAACTACACTGGGATTTCTCATTGCAGAAGGTCCCTGCGAATTCACGAAGTATCGTGCGTATACGTTACCGACAACTGATCAGTATACTCCTTATATCAATACTGCTACGAATTCACAGGTAACCTTGTGGGAGTTGCTTCGATCCGATTATATGCCGGCACCAAATGAAACTGTTGTGAATCTCGATTTCACTTTTGTGAACGGAACATCGCCGGGCGACAAAAAAATTGTGATGCTATTTCTCGAGGAAGTAGATATCAGCAATGATGCCTGCCTCGGAAAAAGTTGCGACACTGCCGGATTCATACGCCACTTCACCGTAAGAAAACTGCTTGTGTCCGTGAACGACATGCAGATCATTCTTGATAACACAGGAAATTTTGATCTCACCTTCGTCGGCAAATTCGATCTTCCGGATATTCTTTCTCAGCGTCCGCTCTTCGATCCTAACCTGAACAACAGTAAAGATTATTTCGCGTTCTCACAGGATTTCCGTAACGCAACAGCGAGTGTTTATAAGCAAAGTACGAATCCACTCGACCTCTCTGATCTTTTCAATATTCTGCGGCAGAGTTTCGTTGTTTTCAAACCGATCCTCGAAAATATTTATGGTAATACCAATCCCTTCGATCCAAACCAAATTCCGAATCTGAATATCTGGAACGAGATCATGAATGGTACTAATAGTCTTACCGATGGTCCGAGTTATTTCGGAATTCAGTATTTCTATGATTTCATGCGCGACCTTATCCGCGCGTATGATGAATTCCGTGACGCTGCTTTTGAACTCATGTCTGATTGCTGTTTCGATAGCGGCTTATTTCCGATGCATCTTGTACTTGGAGAAGCAATTCCTATTGATCCGGATAAACCATCCGTTTACCGTGATGATTTTGTTGGAATTCCATTGACACCTGAACAGCATTTCGCGAAAGATACACTCGTTTGTTATTTCAATCGTATGGTGCTCATGGTTCGCAAATTCAATGTTGCGCGCATACATAACCCTATGTCTGCACTTCCCCCAACATTCATTACACCAAGTGACGAAACACTTGCGCCGCTTTCAAAAAGTTCTATTCCGTATTATTATGACATCGATGCGAACGATTCTCAGATCGGCGGTAAACTTGAAAAATTCTGGAACTTCGAAAACATCCGCAGAAATAAAGACAGGGCGGGAGAATATCCTGTTGTCGCTTATGGAAATCAATCGAACAATCAGACTGCACCGATCGATCCGATACAGACTCCGAATTTTTATGATCTTGCAAAATTCAATTTCTACCGCATCGAAGGTTGCCTCGGAAAAGACAAGAATGCTGTTCTCACTGATCTGAATAACAAGAAAGCTGCATTCGATTTTCCTTTCAATGCAATTGCCGTGCGCTTGCAGGGGACTTCCGATCCGGACGATATTCTTGCGCGCTGCAATTTCAATGATCTACGTTCGCAGTATGTTGCTTACAGAAATGAATTGACTTGTAAAATACAACAGTTGTTCGATCATTTTTTCGAAAAAACACAGGACAACATAGCCATTTTGGGCACTCCCAAGGATGCCACGCCTCTTGCTTCTGCTCCAGGTACTCCGGATGCTACTCCAGGAAGATCATCTGGTTCCTCAGTGAGAGTAAAAGAATTGCCTACATGGATAAAATCCCTGTTGCTTGATACAAATGTCCCGATCGAACAGGGAAATTCTTCCGCAACGTTCATGCCTGCTTATTACGCCCTGCCTGGCCAATCTCTTCCGCGTTTCATTCCGCCAATTCAGTATTCACCAAGCTCTCTCAAAACTATTGGTGCACAATTCAACCAGACTTATCTTCCCGCTCTCGCGAGTCGTCTGTCGCATTTAGGTTTGTTGCTTCCACCAACACTCGATGATTTTAATTATGGCGCTGATAATATCGGGGACACGGACAATAGCTTTATCGGTTCTTACATTGATGCAGTTGCTCTGTGCAACACCATCAAAGCTTTACTCAATGAGATCGCAGATCAGGTAACGCATAGTTCAGTCAACATTTTCACACCGGAACAATATTTCATGTTTGGGCAATGGATGAATGAACAGATGTATTTCCTCAATGAGTTCATTACAGATTGTTCTTACAGAAATGTAGAAGCCGTTTTTTATGAATTGCAATACCGCATCGGGTATCTTCAAACAAATGATCCAACGGTATTCTCCAATTTCATTACAAGAAACCCCGGCATTCAGCACAAATCAGGAGTAGAACCCGGCGGAACTTTTGTAATTGTGTATCCGGGGAAATCACTCAACTTTTCCATCAAGATACAGGAGCAATTAACTGCAATGATCGAACTGATCAAAACCAAAGAAATTTTCCGATCAGACCTCCGTGCTGTACAGGGAAGATCTGTCGATCAGAATAACCAACTTGCGATTGTAGATTCTGAACTTTGCGATCTTTACCAGGCGCAGGTGCAACAACCAATAAGGCCGTTCACCTTAGGTTCGGCTGTTTCAGCGATTCCTGTTGAGATGATTTCCATTGGGGCAAACCAGGTGATCGCGGATTTTTCTCTTCCTTACCTGACTAATTGCGAATGTGAGTGTGATGATATTCCTGCACCTACTGCTGCACAACTTGGAATTCCTGCTATAGCGATCCCGTCATTCTACGAATTCTTTCTCGGCGATTATGCTTACGCGAAAAATTTCATTACGAATACTTTCGGTTGCACCACACCTGCACAGTTGACGATCGACATCCGTCCGAATATCAATTACACCACGATCAATCAGAAAGAGTCGATCATCATTCTGAAATTTGTAGTGAACGGAAATATTCTTGCAAGAAATATAAATACCGCATCGCGTTCTACCGCTATCAGTATTCAAACTGCTAAAGGAGGAACTGTGCTTATCAATTCCGCCACTTCCGATTATGAAGTGTTTATTTATACTCCTCCGAAAGACTTTCTCGGTGTAGATAAATTCCAATATGTGTTTGAAGTCTATGATCGCAGCACCAACAATATTCTTCTGCATTCGAACAAAGCGGAGGTTACTATCGTCGTAACGACACGCTGCAAACCTGTCGCTTCAATTTCGAATACTTCAACAACAGAAGGGTTTCCCATCGGTGTATTATAAATATAATTATGAATAGTTTGCCAATTTATATTTTCATTATAGCTAAATGAATATGCATCACTATTGAATAGCATGTCGCACTAGAGAGAACTAATTTCAGATGTACACTCACGCCGCCCGTTCCGGAGATCTCGCCGACATGCATCGCGCTATGCGTGCAAAAGATGTGCAGCGAAAAAAAGAAAAAGCGCAGGCGAAGAGCGAAAGTGTACTGGTGAGCCACCCGGATGATCCTTCTGAGAAACAAGCAGAACACATCGCGCGGAAAGTAACCGAAGGCGGCGATGCGAAAATTCATCCTATGCCCCAGGTGGCATCGTCTGCTGTTCACGCCAATCAAGAAGGAGAACACGTTTCTGCTTCGCACGAATTCATGGAGCAATTGCACGGTAGCAAAGGAAGCGGAAGTTCATTGCCCGGCCCCGTGCAGCGCGATATGGGAAGTAAAATGGGCGCCGACTTCAGCGAAGTGAAAGTGCATACAGGCGATAAAGCGCATGCGATGAGTGAGAGCATCAATGCGCGCGCGTTCACGCACGGACAGGATATTTATTTCAAGAGCGGCAATTACAATCCTTCTTCTACTCAGGGAAAAGAATTGCTCGCGCATGAGTTGGTGCATACGCAGCAGCAGAAAGGCGTGGCGCAAAGGAAGATCCAACGAGGCTTCTGGGGAAATGTATGGGAAGGGATCAAAACTGTTGCGAATGTTGTTTATACGGAATCAGGGATAAAATCAATCGTCGATACCGGAAAAGATATCTATCACTATTATGCCGATTCGCCACAGCAGTTTCAGAAATACATGCAGGCGAAACTCAAGGGTCAGATTGATGAGTTGACCGCGGCAAAAAACCCATCAGCGAAATTCTATGTTGCTTATTATGCCATGAAGGGAATTGCAATTGCAATGAACCCACTCGCTTTGTTCATCATGCCTTCGGTTGATTCGCTCTGGTCAATCTATGTAAAAGGCAAACTCGGTTATTACACTTACCTGTACAACCTCGGGAATAAATACATAGAGAAGGAAAACGCGCAAACCGGGAAAACGGAAACGGTTCAGAATAAGGATTACAAAGCGGGCGGTTATGCAGAGGTGTTCGGCAACCAGATGAAGAACATGATCAACCCAATGTTCCTCTGGGGGGAAATAAAAGGAATTTTCAAGGGCATCGGCAACTGGTTTGTGGATTTGTGGGAGATGATCAAATTTCTTGGTAAAATGTTCTGGGGAGGAATCACCGATACATGGGATCTGCTTGTTCATCAGAAACCACCGTCATGGATGGAATCCATTGCAAAAGGTGCTTCGTCTGCCGGAAAATGGTTCAATGAAAATGGAAAAGCAGTGATGTCTGAACTCGGGAAACTGCTGGGCGATCCCGAAAAATTAAGGTCCACGGTGAAGGATTTGAAGGCGGCGCTGAAAACAGGTGCTGAGGGTCTTGCCTATAGCGCGGGAGAAGGCATCGCGGGCATACAGGTAAAAGTGATGAGCATGAGTGCCGAAGCGCAGGGGGAAATGTTCGGCAAGGTGATCGGTTATCTCATTCCCGAAATTGTCATTGCCGTATTCAGCGACACGATTGTGAATTGGTTGAAGGGTGGTGTGAAGGCGTTGCAGGCATTCTGGAAAACCGTTCAGGCATCAAGAGCGATGGCGAAAATCTTTGAAGGTGCGCGTTGGGTGGTTCAGATGTTCGAGAAGCTTGGTCTTATGTTCAAACGCATTGGCGGAACAATGGGAAGAATGTTCGATGAGGTGATGGAATTTTTCAGAGGAATTATGAAATGGGAAAAAGAGGTGCCGAAAAGTCCAATCAGAAAAATATCTCTACGTCAACAATATTTAGGAAAGACTCCCGGTAAATTTTCCAAAACCGGAAGAGAGGTTATTGAACGAATGAGAAATGAGGTTCCACCCAAAATTAGAACTGATTTTAATGGTAAATTGGAGTTTATGGCGTCAGATAAAAAGTGGTATTCCATCGAAGAAGCCGACATGTCTCATCTTACAGATGCGGTAACTTGGTGGAATAAAACTGGTCGGAATTTTGGTGCAAAATCTCCAGAGATAAGGAACTGGATGCTGGATTCCAAAAACTATGTATTGGATCATTTTTCAATAAACCGATCAGCTGGTGCACGATTAGGGGAAACTTATCTTCCACCATTGAAATAGGAATTTTATATTTGTCAAAATAATCTAATGATATGGCAGCTCTTGATGAACTAGTACAAAAAAGAGTTAACGAATTTATTGATTCGGCCAAAATGGATCATAATAATGGCTTGGTTGATCGAGCGTTGGAAAATTTGTATCAAGCATGGGAAATAATACCTGATCCGAAAGGAATATATGACGAAAGCTATAGTATAGTAAAATACATTGTTCAGGTTTGTTTAATCCATAATAGGGCAAATAAAGGGCTAGAATGGGTTTTAAAAATATACAGTTGCGATACAGAAAGGTTTGACAGTGGAGAAAGGGAATACCTTCATGCGAAGATAATGCTGTTGTTAAGCAAACAAGAAGAAGTTATTGATTTGTTGAAAATAGCGCACAAAAAATCTGAAGGAAGATACCCGCTTCAAGACGAAAAAGATCTCATCCGTATGCTCAAGAACAAATAACTTGATGAATAAACAAATTCCAGACAATGTTTATGCGCATATTCTGCAATTAAGTGAAGAAGGCAACGCTTATGCTGACAATGAGCGCTATGATGAAGCTGTAAAAAAATTCAATGAAGCTCTTTCTTTGCTACCCTCACCAAAAATTGATTGGGAAGCAAGCCTATGGCTTTATGCAAGTATTGGCGATATGTTTTACCAAAAGAAAGAATTTCAATCTTCAAAAGATGTTCTATATAATGCTTTAAATTGTCCCGGAGGAATTGAAAATCCCTTTGTGTATCTGCGGTTGGGAGAATGTTTGTATGAGTGTGGAGAAATGAATAAAGCGAAAGAATACATTTTAAGGGCATATCTGTTGGAAGGTGAAGAAATATTTAAAAGTGAAGATGAAAAGTATTTTGAACTGATAAGGGAAATAATATAAGATTCTGGGAAGCCCCGCATCGAGCGATGGTGATATAGCCCCATCGCAATGTGGCTTAAAAGGCAGGAAGGTACTAAGCACCCATTTACTTTTCCAAATAACTTAAACGGGAGAATATTTCTCACGTTTTTATTTATTCAAATTAGTTAATTACAATTAAATTCCTGGCAGCATATTGGGCAATGAAAGGTATTGCTCTTGCGATGAACCCATTGGCACTTTTCATGATGCCATCCGCGTGTAAGCTCCCCTCTTTTTCGGGCCATTCAAAATTAGAGGTTTTCATTCTTTGTTTTCAAAAATTAAATCAACAGGTGTTTTGTAGTTGAGTGATTTGTGAGGTCTGTTGTAATTGTAATCATGTTGGTACTCTTCCGCC